>NZ_JAKRNR010000027.1:0-40727 GCF_022346685.1 Sphingomonas sp. ACRSK
TCCTCACACGGCTCTTGGCTGGCTGACGCCAGCTGAATATGCTGCATCCGCCGGGGTTAACCCCGGCGGATGCAAGCCGGAAGCTCGCATCACGCCCGGATGAGAAACCGGGGGACCGTCATTCAAGGGCCGGTCTCTAGTTCCAGGTGGATGAAGAAACGGGGGTCACGTCAGGGGCCGCGCCTATGGTTATACTCCAGACCCCACCAACCGGGGCGCTCCCATAATCGTGCCAGAGCAGGCGGAAATCGTTCTTCGCATCTATCAAGAATATCATGATGGCAGATCCCCGAAGGCGATCTGCCGGGGTTTGAACGCCGAAGGCGTCCCCGCCCCACGAGGCAAGCTGTGGCAGCCCTCCGCGCTCTACGGCTTTGCTGAACGGGGCACCGGGATGCTTCGTAACCCGATCTACAAGGGCATGATTGTCTGGAACAAGGTTCGCATGGACAAACACCCCGACACCGGGAAGCGCATATCCCGGCCCAACCCCAAGAGCGAATGGCTTTCCGCCGATGCTCCCGAGCTGGAGATCGTGCCTCCCGCCCTGTTCGACGCTGTACAGGCTCAGCTAGAAGCTCGCTCCAATCCGGGTGCACCTGTCCGGCAGCGGCGGCCCCAGCGCCTCTTGTCCGGCCTTATAAAATGCGCCGCTTGCGGTTCCGGCATGTCCGTTGCTGGTGTGGACAAGAGCGGGCGGACCCGCCTTCGCTGTTCGGCTCACACCAATTCCGGTGCCTGTCCGAACCCTCAGACCTTCTACCTTGGCGACGTGGAGGCCCTTGTTATCGACACGCTAGCCGATGAACTGGCAACCGAGGAACAGGTGAACCGTTATGCACGGGCATGGCTGGAGGGGCGACACAAGGAAGCCGCGCAGGACATTACCCGTCGCGCTAAGGCCGAAACCCGCCTGAAGGCTATCGCCAGGGAACTGGACCGCATCACCTCCATGATGATTAAGGGACTGGGCGATGAGCAGGCCTTAGACGCCGCCAGCAAGGAATTGGGCTTGGAACGCAACCGGCTCAAGGCCGATCTGGACCGGGAGCCGCCAGCCTCCAACATCGTGATCCATCCGACTGCCGTTGCCCGGTTCGCCAAGAGCCTCTTTCAGTCGCGAGATTATCTACATTCCGCCAAGGCCAAACGTGAACTGCTCCTGCATGACCTGCACGACAGAGGCGACCTGCATCAGCTTGTCCGGGAAGTCGTGGCGTCCGTCACCCTATCGCGCGACAAGGAAGGGCACATGTGCGCCGAGGTGGCCACTTGGCTGGATCATTTCACCATGGAAGGGGGACAACCCGTAGGGGGCTGCCAAAATGGTAGCGGAGGAGGGACTTGAACCCCCGACACGCGGATTATGATTCCGCTGCTCTAACCAACTGAGCTACTCCGCCCCATGGGCACTCGCCGTGGCGAGGGCGCGCCTATACGAAGGCGTTTCGCGTCGGTCAAGCGAACTTGTGACGGGAAATCGGCTCCCAGGGCCCGCCGCGGTACCACCAGCTCGCCAGCCCGGCGATCGCGAGCGGACGCGGCCGGAAATCGGCCTGCAACGCGTTCAGCAGCGCGCGCGCTTCTGCCGGCTCGACCTTGTTCTGGATGGTGACGTGGGGCGCCCAGCCGGCCCGATCCTGCGGCGTCAGCAGCATCGCGAACGCGTCTGCGAGGCGGGCGCGGATTTCCTCCAGCTCCGGCGATTCGATCCGCAGCGCGACGCCGCGCCCCAGGTTGCGCAGCCCCGCGATCCTGGCCCGCGGCGCGCCGACGTCGCGGGTCTCCGCAGAGAGGCGCTGCCGCAGCTCGGGCGCCACATGCGGCGGCAGATGGTGGAACAGCGTCAGATGCGCGGCCAGCTGGTTGCGCTCCGGCGGGAAGTGGCGGCGGCGGAGTGCGTCCAGCGCGGCATGATCCGCCGCCCCGAACAAGGCCGAGACGATGATCGGCGCGCCCGGAGCGGAGGCTGGGGGCGCGGGCTCGATCAAATCTCGACCTGGCTGCCGAGCTCCACCACGCGATTGGTGGGCAGGCGGAAGAATTCCATCGCGCTTTCCGCGTTGCGCAGCATCCAGGCGAACAGCTTTTCGCGCCAGATCATCATGCCGGGCCGCGACGAGGGCAACAGCGTCTGGCGGGCGAGGAAGAAGCTGGTCTCCATCATCCGGAAATCTCCGCCCGCGACCTTCACCTGCCGAAGCGCGGCGGGCACGTCCGCATCCTGCATGAAGCCGTAGCGCAGGATCAGGCGGTGGAAGCCCTGCCCCAGGTCGTCAACCTTCACCCGGTTCTCCTCGGCGACGAAGGGCTCGTCAGTGATCTTCACCGTCAGCAGCACCACGCGCTCGTGCAGAACCTTGTTGTGCTTGAGGTTGTGGAGCAGCGCATGGGGCACGCCATCGGGCGTGGACGTCATGAACACCGCCGTCCCCGGCACCCGGCTCGCGGAGCTCGCGGCCGACTGGATGAATACCTTGATCGGCATCGCTGCCTCCCGCAGCCGCTCGATCATCAGCTTGCGCCCCTTCGCCCAGGTGGTGAGCAGCACGAAGACGATGATGCCGATCATCAGCGGGAACCAGCCGCCGTCAGGCACCTTGGTGAGGTTGGCCGCGAAATAGGCGCCGTCGACCAGGAAGAAGACGGCCAGCAGCGGCAGCGCGTAGTAGACCGGCCAGCGCCACAGCGCGAACAGCAGCACCGCCAGCAGGCAGGTGTCGATCAACATCGCCCCGGTCACGGCGATGCCATAGGCCGCCGTCAGGTTGGACGAGGTCTGGAAGGTGAGCACCAGCAGGATCACCATCACCATCAACGCCCAGTTGATGAGCGGGATGTAGATCTGCCCCGCGGTAGCGGCGCTGGTGTGATCGATGCGCAGCCGCGGGATGAAGCCGAGCTGGATCGCCTGCTGCGTGACCGAGAAGGCTCCGGAGATCACCGCCTGGCTGGCGATGATCGCTGCGGCCGTCGCCAGGAACACCATCGGCAGCTGGAAGTCGTCGGGCGCCAGCATGTAGAACGGGCTCTGCAGGGCGGCGGCGCCCTCGCGCATCAGCAACGCGCCCTGCCCCATATAGTTCGCCATGAGCGCGGGCAGCACGATCCACAGCCACGAGAAGGCAATGGGCTTGCGGCCGAAATGGCCCATGTCGGCGTACAGCGCCTCTGCGCCGGTCACCGCCAGTACGACCGAGCCCAGCGCCAGAAAGGCCGCGAGCGGATCATGGACAAAGAAATTGACCGCATAGGTCGGCAGGAACGCATGCAGGATGGTCGGCGTCTGCACGATGCTGACGACGCCCAGTGCCGCGATGACGGTGAAGTAGCAGACCATGATCGGCCCGAAGAAGGCGCCGACACGCGACGTGCCGCCGCGCTGGATCGAGAACAACCCGACGAGGATCAGCACCGCGATCGGCAGCACGAGGCCGCCGAAGGCCGGCGCGGCGATGGCGACGCCCTCCACCGCCGACAGCACCGAAACCGCGGGGGTGATCATGCTGTCGCCATAGAAAAGCGCGGTCGCGAACACGCCCAGCAGCACGATGCCGCTGGTCCAGCGCTTGCCCTGCGTGCGGCCGGAAACGAGCGCGAGGAGTGCGAGGCTGCCGCCCTCCCCCTTGTTGTCGGCGCGCATGATGATCGACACATATTTCAGCGTCACCACGATCATCATCGACCAGAACATCAGGCTGATGACGCCCATGATGTGCAGCGGGTCGAGCGCCAGCTTGTGGTGCCCGTCGAAGGTTTCGCGGAACGCGTAGAGCGGGCTGGTGCCGATGTCGCCGAACACGATGCCGACGGCGCCCAGCATGAGCTTCCACGTCGCCTGCTCACGCGAATGGGCGTGCCCATCCTCGACGCGATCTGATGGCAGCAGGGCAGCCCCCGTCGGGGCAGAGACCGGGGAATTCACAGGCGCGGCATCTGCTGGATCGCGTGAAACATGACCATCGCCTGAACGCTACTCGTTTCGCCGTGAAAGCGCCGGCCGTTAGCACGCGCAGCATGCGCTAGCAACGGGACAAGCCCGACGACCCGTTCTATAGCGGATCATCTACCGTATCGGAGAGGTTTATGCGCGTCGGTGTTCCCAAGGAAATCAAGAACCACGAGTATCGCGTCGGTCTGACGCCGTCCTCGGTGGCGGAACTGGTCGCGGCCGGGCACGAAGTCGTCGTCGAGACTTCCGCCGGGGCCGGAATCGACTTTACCGACTCGGACTATGTCGAGGCGGGTGCCCGGATCGTGGCGGATGCCGCCACCGTCTTCGCCGAGAGCGACATGATCGTGAAGGTGAAGGAGCCGCAGCCTTCCGAAATCGCGCTGCTGGAGCCGCGGCACACGCTGTTCACCTACCTCCACCTCGCCGCGGACAAGCCCCAGGCAGAAGGGCTGATGCGGTCCGGAGCGACGTGCATCGCCTATGAGACGGTGACGTCGAACAGCGGTTCGCTGCCCTTGCTGAAGCCCATGTCGGAGGTCGCGGGCCGCATGTCCGTGCAGGTCGGCGCCCACTATCTGGAAAAGGAACAGGGCGGCCGCGGCGTTCTTCTGGGGGGCGTCCCCGGCGTCGCGCCGGCGCGAGTCGCGATCCTGGGCGGCGGCGTCGCCGGCATCAACGCCGCGCAGATGGCCGTGGGGCTGCGCGCGGACGTCACCATCTACGACATCAGCAACGAGCGGCTGGCCGAGCTCGACCTCCACTTCGGCAGCCAGATCAAGACCGCCTATGCCTCTCGCGCCGCGATCGCGGCGGCGGTGGCGCAGGCGCATCTGGTGATTGGCGCCGTGCTGGTGCCGGGTGCCGCAGCCCCGAAGCTCGTCACTCGGGAGATGCTCCGCACGATGAAGCGCGGAAGCGTGCTGGTCGACATCGCAATCGACCAGGGCGGGTGTTTCGAAACCTCCCGCGCGACCACCCACGACGACCCGGTGTTCGTCGAGGAGGACGTGATCCATTATTGCGTCGCCAACATGCCGGGCGCGGTCGCCCGAACCTCCGCGTTCGCGCTCAACAACGCGACCCTGCCGTTCGTGATGCGCCTCGCCAAGTTCGGCGCGGAAGGCGCCATGCGTGCCGACCGGCACCTGGCAGCAGGCCTGAACGTGTCCCGCGCCAAGATCCGGCATGCCGCTGTGGCGGAGGCCCTGACGTTCACGATGGAAGCCTGGTCCGGAACGGAGTGAGAACAAAGACGTTTGTCCCGGGGAAGGAGATACCCCGTGGCGAATGATCAGAACCCTAAGAGCGAGCCCTTTTCCAACGCCGAAAAGGACCCGGACGACTGGACCACCGGCGACGAGCCGATGACCGGCGCCCAGGCATCCTACCTCAAGACGCTGAGCGAAGAGGCCGGCGAGGAACTCGACCAACGCCTTTCCAAGGCGGAGGCCTCCAAGCGCATCGATGCGCTGCAAGAAAAGACCGGCCGCGGAGCGAACTAGGCACAGCGCCGCCACCTTCGGGTGGCGGCGTTTTTCCTGGCCGGGTTGAGACCGGTCATTTGCGCCGGTGGCGCTGGCGGGACCGCGACCCCCCGGAAGTCAACGACCGCTTTGACGGTGGAGCGCGTTCGGTCCGGCTACAATGCCAGAGCGTCGCGGCGGTGCGCGCGCAGAGTTCGACCGAGCGGACTCAGCCGACCCGGTAGAGCCCGGCACCGTGCGAGGGGATACGGCGGATAAGCCGCTCCTTCGCGGGTGCCAGCGCCTTGCCTTCCCACAGGTCGCGCACCGGCTGGCTGCCGCTCAACCCGAGCTCGCGGAGCGGGAGGGTGATCTCCCGCGCCTCCTTGCCGGTGTTGAACAGCGCGACATAGCGGCCGCCGCCGTCCGCAGGGCGCGCGGACCAGACCCGCACGCCGTCCGCCAGGAAGTGCGGCCGATTGTCCGTGCTCGCCTGGTTCACCGCCAGCACCTCGCGGTTGGTCAACAATGCCAGCGTCGGATCGCCCAGGTGCCTGAGGTCGCCGCCCATGATGAGCGGCGAGCGCGCGATCGACCAGAGCGTCATCAGCGTGCGCTGCTCGTCGGGCGTGAACTTGGTATCCCGCTCGCCCAGCGCCAGCCGGCCGAGGGGCAGCATGTCGGCGTCCGGCCAGCCGCCGGGTCGCCGCCACGGGTTCCAGTTCTCCAGCCGGGTGAACTGCGCCTCCAGCAGCGGCCATTCGTCCCAAAAGTCGTCGCTGATCCGCCACATCTGCGCAAAGCGACGCACGTGCTCGCCGCGGGTGACCGGCGTTTCACCGGGCGACAGGCTCAGGATCATCGGCCGACCGCTCGCGGCGATCGCCTTGTGCGCCGCCTCGATCTCCGGCGCATGGGCATCATAGGGACGGCTCATGTCGTCCATCTTGACGAAATCGACGCCCCAGGACGCGAACAGGCGGAAGACGCTGTCGTAATAGGCCTGTGCGCCCGGTCTCGTCATGTCGACGCCGTACATGTCCGGGTTCCAGGGGCAGGTGCTGCTGGTGTCCGCAATGTCGGCGGCACGGACTTGGGTGCCCAGCACCGGAAGGTTGCGCTCGACGGCCAGGCGCGGGATGCCGCGCATCAGGTGGACGCCGAACTTGAGGCCCAGCGCATGCACCTCCGCCGCGAGGGGCGCGAACCCGCGCCCGTTGGTGCTGGAGGGGAAGCGGTTCGGCGCCGGCAGCAACCGGCCGTTGCCGTCCATCGCCGGGACCGGCTTCGCATTATAGGTGTAGCTGGCGGCATTGGGTTCGTACCACTGGATGTCGACGGTAAAGACGTCATAGCCGAACGGCAGCAGCTTGTCGGCCATGATGCGGGCCGTCTCCCGTGCCTGCGCCTCGGTGATGGTGGTGGCGAAGCTGTTCCAGCTGTTCCAGCCCATCGGCGGCGTTGGCGCGAGCACCGGTTCGCGCGGGCCGTTCCCCGCCTGGGCAAACGCTGGCAAGGCGGATGCCGCCGTTCCCGCCATGCCCACAGCCAATAGTCCGCGCCGGCCGATCCGCATCGTCTCCCCTCCCCTTTTCGTCTCTGACCGCTCTCGCTAGCAGCGCCCCGGCGCGGGCACCATGGCGGCGTCCGGGATCATGATCTCCGTCCCGAACTTCACCCGGTCCAGTGCAATCAGGCTGCGAAAGCTGGCGATCGCGTCGTTCTCGGAGAACAGCCGCCGGCTGATCGCATCATAGGCGACCATGTCGGCCGCGACGATCACCAGAACGAAGCTGATGCCGCCGGTCACGTAATAGCATTGCTGCACCTCCGGCGCATCGCGGAACAGCGCCTTGGCGGCGTCGACGGTACGGGAGCGCTCGTCCGCAAGCTGGACTTCGACGATCGCGGTGATCCCCATCTGCACCGCGCGCGTATCGACGATCGCGACGTTGCGCTCGATGATCCCCGCCTTCTCCATCGCTGCCACCCGCCGCTGCACCGCCGCTGCCGAGAGGTTCACCGCCTCCCCGATGGTACGCTGTGGAGTGCGGTTGTCCCGCTGGAGGATGCGGAGGATCGCACGGTCGAACGCGTCGAGGACGCGTCGGCGAAGGGCATTCGCTTGGGCCATGCGCGAGTTTTTGTTGCATCCAACGCCAGGCACAAGCGCAAAAACCTCAGGCAGGCGGTGCTATTCCGCGCGGTATTCGCGACGAGGAGGACGATGATCAGCACCGCGGCCGGTACGCCCGGCACCAACAGGACCTTTCTGGGTGTCGCCTGTGGCATGGGAGCCGGGGCGCTCTGGGGCTTGGTGTTTCTTGCTCCCGATCTCGTGCGGGCGTTCACCCCGCTGCAGCTCGCGATCGGGCGGTATCTCGCCTTCGGCCTCATCTCGGCCGCGCTGATCGGTTCCCGCTGGCGTAGCCTGGTCGCGGCGGTGCCGGCGCGTGGCTGGCTGTCGCTTGTCTGGCTCTCGCTGGCGGGCAACACGCTTTATTACGTGCTGCTGTCGACCGCGGTGCAGACGGGCGGCATCGCCATGACGTCCCTCGTGCTCGGCTTCCTCCCCGTCCCGGTGACGATCATCGGCAGCCGCGATTCCGGCGCGGTGCCGCTGCGAAAGCTCGCGCTTTCCCTCCTGCTGTGCGTGGCAGGCGCCGTCTGCATCGGCTGGCAGGCGATCGCGGCACCGGCTGCAGGCGCGGTCACGGGGCTCCTGTTCGCCGTCGGGGCGCTGGCGTCCTGGACCGCCTATGCCATCGGCAACACCCGGTCGCTCAGCCGGTTCGGGCACGTCTCCGCCCAGGACTGGAACCTGCTGACCGGCGTCGTCACGGGACTCCAGGCAATGGTCCTGATCCCGGTCACGCTGCTGTTCGAGCCGCTGAACCACACGCCCGAGGCCTGGCTCGAATATGCCGGCGTCTCGATCGCGGTCGCGCTTCTTGCGTCCATCGGCGGCAATCTGCTGTGGAACCGGATGAGCCGGCTGCTGCCGCTCACGCTCGTCGGCCAGATGATCCTGTTCGAGACCTTGTTCGGCCTGCTCTACGCCTTTGTCTGGGAACGGCGTCTGCCGACGCCGCTCGAAGCGGCCGCGTTCGTGCTGGTGGTCGCCAGCGTGCTCACCTGCATCGCCGCCCACCGACGACGCGCCGGGCTTGCGATCACGGCCGCAGCCACCTGAGACGTGCCGCTCGCCCTTTTCCAAGGGCGAGCGGCAGCGGGACGGACCTAGATGGCGTCGCTGGCGGTCGGCCGCACGACGATTTCGCTGACATCGACATCATCCGGCTGGCTGACGGCGAACAGGATCGCACGGGCGATCGCGTCCGCCTTCAGGATTGATGCACGGAAGGCTTCCATCGCCTTTGCCGTCTCCGGGTGGGTGATGGCGTCCGCGAGTTCGGATTCGACCGCGCCTGGCGAGATGATCGTGGCGCGGATGTTGTCATGCTCGCGGCGGATGCCGTCGGTGATCGCCCACACCGCGAACTTGGTCGCACAATAGACGGCGCCGGTCGGCACCACATAATGCGCGGCGAGCGAGGCGACGTTGACGAACTGGCCCGAGCCCTGCTCGACGAAGCCCGCCAGTGCGGCAGCAACGCCGTTCAGGACGCCGCGTACGTTGACGTCGATCATCCGGTTCCACTCGTCGGTCTTGAGCGCCGCGAGCGGCGACAGCGGCATGATGCCCGCATTGTTCACCAGCACGTCGACGCGGCCATAGCGCTCGGCCGCCGCGTCCACGAAGCCGGCGAAGCTGGCGGCGTCGGTCACGTCGAGCCGCTGCCACGCGACGGTGCCACCGGCCGTTTCGATCTCCGCGGCAAGCCGCTCCAGCCGATCGGTCCGGCGAGCCCCCAGCATCAGGCGGGCGCCGGCACCGGCCAGCAGGCGGGCGGTCGCCTCGCCGATGCCGCTGCTGGCGCCGGTGATCAGGATGGTCTTCTCGTTCAGGTCGGACATGGTGCTTCCTCCATCCGCCAGCAATCGTCGCTGGCCCGCACCCTTCTTGCACGCCCGGGCGCGGCGGGCGGTAGACGCGAACTCCGGGATGCTTGCACGATCCTGCATCCGGACGTCCGGCGGCTTGCGCAGGCAGCTTCCGCGTGGAAGCAAGGCAGCCATGCACCGCATCACCGATCTTGCCGCGTTGATCGCGCGCCACGCTCCGGAAGACGGCTTCCAGGAAACCGCGCTTCCCTCGGTCACGCTTATACGATCCGCCGCGGTGACCACGCCGACGCCGACCGTCTATGCGCCGTCGCTGTGCATGGTCGCGCAAGGTGCCAAGGAAGCGCAGCTGGGGCGGAGCCGGTTCTACTATGATCCCGGCAGCTTCCTGCTTGCCGGGGTCGACCTACCGGTGGTCGGCGCGGTGACGCAGGCGAGCGCGGACGCGCCCTATCTATGCCTCGTCCTGCACCTCGATGCTGCGCGGGTCGCCGAGATGGTGGCCGAGCACCCGATCGCGGATCCGCAAGGGGACCGTCCGATCCCGGGCCTCATCCTGGGCGAAACCACCGCCGAGATGATCGACGCCGCCTGCCGGCTGCTGGCGTTGCTTGATGCCCCCGAGGACCGGGACGCGCTCGCCCCGCTCATCCAGCGCGAGCTGCTCTGGCGCCTGTTGCGCGGCCCCGCGGGGCAACTGCTGCGGCAGATGGCGGGCGGCCCGCAGAGCGATAAGCTCAACCGCGCCCTTCAGTGGCTGCGCCACCATTATGCCGAACCGGTGTCGATCGACACGCTGGCCGAGGTGGCGGGCATGAGCCCCTCTGCCCTTCACCAGCATTTCCGCACCGTCACGGGCCTCAGCCCGCTCCGCTACCGCACCCAGCTTCGCGTCCAGGAGGCGCGACGGCTGATGATCGCACGGGGGCTCGATGCCGCCACCGCCGGTTTCCAGGTGGGCTATGGCAGTCCGTCCCAGTTCAGCAGGGAATATGCCCGCACCATGGGCCTTCCCCCCAGCCGCGACGTCGAGCGGCTGCGGGCGTCCACCGACTATCTGGTCGCCTGAGACTTATTGCGGCTGCGGCGGCGCGATGCCGGCGGCACGCTCGCGCGCCTGCAACTCAAGCAGGCGGTCGACCAGCACCAGTCGGACGGCGATGTCCTGGCGATACGACACGTCTTCAGGCGTCAGCGCCAGCGCGCGTATCCACAACTCGCGGGTGCGGGCGAAGTCGTTGGTCCGCGCCTGCGCCAGGCCATAGAAGAAGGCGGGCCCGGGATGCTCGGGCGCCAGCCGCATCCCCTGCTCGAACGCGAGCTTGGCGGCGGGCGACAGCGTGCCGCCGTCCTTTTCCACCAGCATCATGCCCAGCCAGGTCCACAAGGCCGCACTCTGGGGCGCCTTTTGCACGGCTCCCAGCATAACCTGCGCGGCCGGTGCCACCGCGCCCGACGACAGCAGCGCGTCCGAGGCGATGAAGTAGCTTTCCTCGAAGTTGAAGCGGCCGAACATCGCCTGCCGCAACTCCTTCAGGCCCGGGTCGATCGTGCGGCGTTCGCGCTGCCCTTCGGCCGAAACACCGGGGAGGCCCGGCCGGCCCTGTACCGAATAGCCGATCGCGCCCAGCATCATCGCGGCGCCGACCAGCGACCACAGCGCGGGCGCTACCCGCAGCCGCCACAGCAGCAGCCCCGACGCGATCGCCAGCAGGCCCAGCATCACCCAGCCCATCACGCCCTCCTGCGCCGGCGGATGCTGCGCCGCGCGAGCAGGATGCCCGCCACCAGCAGCACCAGCGGTGCGATCCACAGCGGCAGCGTCGCGGCATCCAGTGGCGGATCGTAGCTTACATAGCTGCCATAGCGTTCGACCAGCCAGGCGCGCACCGCTTCGGGCTTCTCACCCTGCGCGATCCGCTCTCGGACGAGCGCGCGCATGTCGCCAGCCATCTCGGCATCGCTGTCGGCGATCGACTGCCCCTGGCAGACCAGGCAGCGCAGCGTATTCATCAGCGCCTTTGCCTCGGCCTCCTTGGCGGGGTCCGGCAGCTGGGTATAGGCAAGCGGCGCCGGCGGAAGGTCCGACTGGCCGAACGCGGGGGATGCCACCAGCAGCGCCAGCGCGGCAAGCGTCGCCCGGCTCATCGCGCCGCCTCCAGCGCGCGGAGCAGCTCGGGAACGTCGCTGTCGCGAATGTCGCCGATGTGCTGCGCGCGGATGATCCCCTTGCCGTCGATCACGAACGTCTCCGGCACGCCGGACGAGCCGAGCGCGAGTTGCACCTGGCTGGTGGGATCGTCGCCGATCGCCGCATAGGGGTCACCGTTCTCCGCGAGGAAACGCTGTACGTCGGTCGATCGGTCGCGGATCGCCACCGCGCGGATATCGGCCCCCGCTTCCTTCAACCGCAGCAGCTTGGGCGCCTCCGCCAGGCACGGCACGCACCAACTGGCAAACACGTTGAGCAGCTTCGGCTTGCCGTCGCGGAAGGCGGCATCCGAAAGCCCGGGCTTGCCCGGCACGGACGCGACGAGGGTGAATGCGGGCAAGGGCTTGCCCACCAGCCGCGAGCGCACGGTCGTGTCGGTGGGGCGCAGGTTGAGTGCGACCACGATCACCAACACCCCGAATGCGGCCAAGGGCACCCAGAGCAGCCACCGCTTCATGCCAGCACCTCCGCATCCCTCGGGCGCCGGCTGGGCCGCCGCTCGCGCCAGAGCCGTCCGACCAGCGACAGCAGGCCGCCGATCGCGATCAGCGCGCCGCCCAGCCAGATCAGCGTCACCAGCGGCTTCCACCACAGGCGCAGCTGGCGGCGGCCGCCTTCGCTCGCCTGGCCGAGCACGACGTAGAGCTGGCCGTCGAGCGCGCTGGTGATCGCCGCCTCGCTCGTCTCGGTCGGAGGCGCCGCGAAATAGCGCTGCTGCGGCGCGATCCAGAAGCGCTGGCTGCCGCGCTCGACGCGCATTCGCCCCTCGATCGCGGTCCAGTTGGGGCCGATCACCGGACGCACGCCTTCCAGCGTCACGCGATAGGGACCGACCTGCTGGGTCTCCCCCACGCCGGCGGCCACCAGCACCTCTCGGGTGAAGGCGCTCTCGCTCGCCATGCCGGCAAGGCTAACGGCGACCCCCAGGTGCGCGATCACCATGCCCCAGGTGAACAGCGGCGTCCGGCGCAGGTTGCGGCCCCACAGCGGCGCCACACTCGCAACCGCAAGACCGGCGGACAGCGCCAGCCCGAGCAGCGAGAGCACGCCGGTCCCCGGCGCGAGCAGCAGCACCGCCACCAGCACCACCCCGGTCACCACCGCCGGCACCCGCATCCGCCGGCCGAGCGCCCGCGCGTCGTCGCGGCGCCAGCGCAGCAGCGGCCCGGCGGCGAGCGCCACTACCAGCAGCAGCGCGATCGGCCCGACTGTCTTGTTGAAGAAGGGCGGCCCGACCGAAAGCTGCACGTCCATCGCCTGCGCGACCAGCGGGTAGAGCGTGCCGATCAGCACGATGCCCAGGATCACCGACAGCAGCAGGTTGTTGAGCACTAGCCCCGCCTCGCGGCTGATCGGCTCGAAGGTCGCGCCCTGCCGCACCGTGCCGATGCGCAGGCCGAACAGCGTGAGCGCGCCGCCGATGTAGAGCACCAGCAACGCCAGGATGAAGCTGCCGCGGCTCGGATCGACCGCAAAGGCATGGACGCTGGTGAGGATGCCGGAGCGAACCAGGAAGGTACCCACCATCGACATGGAGAAGGCGACCACCGCCAGCATCACCGTCCAGGCACGCAGCCCGTCGCGGGTGGCGAGCACGGTCACCGAATGGAGCAGCGCGGTGGCGGCGAGCCACGGCATCAGCGAAGCGTTCTCCACCGGATCCCAAAACCACCAGCCGCCCCAGCCGAGCTCATAATAGGCCCAGTAGCTGCCGGCGGTGATGCCGAGCGTCAGGAAGATCCAGGCACCGAGCACCCAGGGGCGCATCGCGCGCGCAAACTGCGGGCCCACATCGCGGGTGACGAGCGCGCCGATGGCGAAGGAGAAGGCGACCGACAGCCCGACATAGCCGAAGTAGAGCGTCGGCGGGTGGAACGCCAATCCCGGGTCCTGCAGCAGCGGGTTGAGCCCCATGCCCTCCGCCGGCGCCGGATCGAGCCGCGCGAAGGGGTTGGAGGCGATCAGCAGGAAGGCGAAGAACCCAAGCGCAATCGCCGCCTGCCCGCCCAGCGTCGCCACCAGCGTGCGCGGGTCGAGCCGTTTCTCCAGCAGCGCGATCGCCGCCCCGGCAAGGCCGAGCACCGTCACCCACAAGAGCATCGAGCCCTCATGGTTTCCCCACGCCGCCGCTACCTTGTAGAGCATCGGCTTGGCCGAGTGGCTGTTCTGCGCGACCAGCAGCACCGACAGGTCGGTGCGAACGAAGGCCAGCACCAGCGCCCCAAAGGCAAAGGCGGTCAGCAGCCCCTGCACTACCGCGACCGGGCGGACGGCACCGATCAGCTCGGCGCCCCCCGCTCCCGCCGTTCCCGTGCGGGTCATGCGCAGCCCAAGCGCGGCCGCCACCAGCTGCAACAGCGCCAGCGCGGCGGCCAGCCACAGCGCCGCGAGCCCGGCTTCGGCGATCATGGCTCCAGCGTCTCGCTCTTGTGCATCTTGCCCGCGACTTCGGGCGGCATGTAGCGCTCGTCGTGCTTGGCCAGCAGGTTGTCGGCGACGAAGCTGCCGTCGGCAAGGAAGCGCCCTTCGGCCACCACGCCGGAGTTCTCCTTGAACAGATCGGGCGCGATGCCGCTGAACCGCACCGGCACCTGCGCGGCGCCATCGGTGACGGTGAAGGCGATCGTCACCCCGTCCGGCTGGCGCTGGATGGATCCCGGGGCGACCATGCCGCCCAGCCGCACGGCGCGATCGACGGGCGGCGCGGCCTTGGCGACGTCCGAAGGCGCGTAGAAGAAGGCGGCTTCCCCCTGAAGGGCGGAGAGCGCGAGCCCGCTCGCGCCGAGGACGGCGGCGACGGCAAGCCCCACCAGGGTCAGGCGTTGATGCTTGGGCTTCACTTTTTCCTCTGGCGCTCGGCCTGGGCTTCGGCGCGTCGCATGGCGATCCAGGCAGCGGCGGCCATCGCCGCGGTGCCGCCAAGGGTCAGCGCATAGGCGCCGATCACGAAGGGCCAGGGGTTCATGCGGCGGCCATCCGGCGCAGCCGCGCCTCCACCTTGATGCGCGCGAGATCGGCTCGCATCCGCATCAGCACGATCGCGACGAACAGCAGCGAGAAGCCGGCGAGCGTGAAACTCAGCGGCCACAGGATGCTGTTGTCCACGGTCGACTTGGTGAGCGTGATGCTCGGTCCTTGGTGCAGGGTGCGCCACCAGATCACCGAGTAGCGGATGATCGGCAGCAGCGCGGTGCCGGCGATCCCGAACAGGGCGGGGATGCGTCCGTCCCCGTCGCGCTCCGCATCGGCGCGCGAGAGCGCCAGATAGGCGAGATAGACGAAGAACAGCAGCAGCATCGACGTCAGCCGCCCATCCCACTGCCACCAGGTGCCCCAGGTCGGCCGTCCCCAGATCGAACCGGTAGCGAGGCACAGCCCGGCGAACACCGCACCCGGCAGTGCCACCGCGCGCGCGGCGATCGCCGCCAGCGGATGCCGCCAGACCAGATACGTGATGCTGGAGATTGCGATGCCGCTCCATCCTCCCATCCCCAGCCAGGCGGTGGGCACATGGATGTAGAGGATGCGAACCGTCTCGCCCTGCAGATAGTCGGGCGGCGTCTGCGTGAGCCCCGCCCAGCTACCGAACAGCAGCAACGCCACGCCCAGCGCCAGCAGCACCGGCGTCAGCGGACGGGCGATCGACAGGAAGCGCGTCGGATTGGCAAAGGCGTGGAGGGTCGGCACGATCAGCCACAAGGGTTAAGCGAAATTGCCCGGGGCGTCACCCCGAGCCTGCGCTTATTCGGCGATCGCGCTTTCCACAACATTGCGCCGGGTCAAACTGGTGCGGCGGGAACCGCAGGCCCGCCAATTGCCGTCGTACTGACGAAGCTCAGCATCCGGGCGGAACCTCGGCAAAGGCCGCGGCCCGGGCCAGCGATCTCTCCAAGTTCGCCGGAAGACCGGCGGGCCGGCCTCAGCGCCCGATTCGGCGCTGCGCCAAGCGGTCCGCGACTTCGGCATGCGAGGCGCCGGTGCGCTCCGCTTCGTCCCAGACCTCGACCAGTCGCTCCGGAATCTGGCCGATGCGCGCGTCGACCTCGGCGCGGTCGCCCTGCCCCAGATACTCCAGCGCGACGTTGATGATGCCGCCCGCGTTGATGACATAATCGGGCGCATAGAGGATGCCGCGGCCGTGCAGGCGCGCGCCGTCCGCATGGGTTGCCAGCTGGTTGTTGGCGCCGCCGGCCACCGCCTTGCAGCGGAGCGCGTCGATCGTCGCTGCGTCCAGGATCGCGCCCAGCGCGTTCGGGCTGACGATGTCGACCTCGCTGGTCAGCACTGCGTCGGGCGCCGCCACGGTGGCGCCATGGGCTTCGGCGAAACGCTGCGCACGGGCTGCATCCACATCCGCAACCGTCAGCACGGCGCCGTCGGCGGCGAGCATCTCGGCCAGCCGGCCACCGACGCTTCCCAGGCCCTGGACCGCAACGCGAACGCCCTTCATGTCGCTGGCACCCAGCGCACGCTGGGCTGCGGCACGAACGCCTAGGTACACGCCCTTGGCCGTGTACGGACCCGGATCGCCGCCGACGTTCTCGCCCTCTGCCGGAAGGCCGGACACGTAGCGGGTCGCCTTGGCGATGGCGGTCATGTCGGCTTCGGAGATGCCGACGTCCTCGGCCGTGATGTAGCGGCCGCCCAGCGACTCGACCGCGCGGCCGAACGCCTGGAGCATTTCCGGGGTCTTGGTGCGTGCCGAATCGGCCAGCACCACGCCCTTGCCGCCGCCCAGCGGCAGGCCGGCCATTGCGTTCTTGTAGCTCATGCCGCGCGACAGGCGCAGCGCGTCCGTGATCGCCGCAGCGCTGTCGGCATAGTGCCAGAAGCGCACGCCGCCGGCGGCCGGACCCAGCTTCGTGGAGTGAACCGCGACCACCGCCTGCAGGCCGGTTTCCCGATCCGAGAAGAGATGCACGCCTTCGTGATCGTCGAAATCGGGGAAGCCCCAGTCGGTCTGCACTGGCTGTATATCCGCGTGTCAGGGAAAGGAGTGGGGCGACCGACGGGACTTGAACCCGCAACTTCCGGCATCACAAGCCGGCGCTCTAACCAATTGAACTACGGTCGCCGCGAAGCCGGCCGCTTAGACGGGGTCGGCGAACTTCGTCAAGCGCGTGTCGCACATCACGTGCAAAGAATGTCCCTGCCCCGTGGTCGGCTGCGGCTGGAAACGCAGCCCCGACTTTGGCAGGAGACACCCTCATGCAGACGCTGGCCTCCCCTTCGCTCGGCTCCGGCTTTCCGGCGGAACCGATCATCGCGCACATTCTCTCGCATCCGGGCGTCCAGCGGGTCCCCAGCCCCAAGCTCACGCTGTTCATGGTCCGCGACTTCCTGCCCCAGGAACTCTGCGCCGCGATGATTGCGCGGATCGACGCTCAGCGTCGGCCCTCCACCATCTCCGACTCCAACGGCGATGCCGCCTTCCGGACCAGCGAGACCTGCGACCTCGATCGGTTCGATCCCGAGGTTGCCGAGGTGGAGGGGCGGATCCATCGCTTCTGCGGCATCGATCCTGCGCATGGCGAGCCGCTGCAGGGCCAGCGCTATGCCGTGGGCCAGGAGTTCAAGGCCCACACCGACTATTTCGAGCCGAGCGGCGTCGACTTCCAGCGATACTGCGGGGTGGCGGGAAACCGTACCTGGACGGTCATGCTCTACCTCAACGAGCCGGAGGCAGGCGGCGCGACCCGGTTCAAGGCGATCGACAAGATCGTCCAGCCCGAGACCGGCAAGCTGCTCGCCTGGAACAACAAGCGGCCGGACGGAACGTGCAATCCGTCGACCATCCACCACGGCATGAAGGTGCGCGCGGGCACCAAATATGTGCTCACCAAATGGTTTCGGGAGCGCCCCTGGGGCTGGTGAGCCGGTCCCAATCGGAACCCGCCATCGTCAGTTCCGGAAAATCGGCGACAGCAGGCCGCGCGGCAGCAGCGACCCCGTGCCGCTGCGCCGCCGGAGCTGGTCCGCGTGCTGGGCGATCGCCTGAGCCTCCGCCAGCGACGGGGCGCCGAGCGCCTGGCGCTCCAGCTCTTCCGGGCTCGGGCCCTGCTTAGCGGCCATGGCCTGCGGGAAGCTCGCGGTTGTACACCCGGTCGAGATAATAGCCCGCGAGCAGATAGTGCGCCTTCACCGCGGCCGGATCCACCGCGCTCTGCGCCCGCTCCAGCTCGGTCTCCGCGCGCTTGTAGTAATACTGAAGGTCGTCTTCCCTCTGCATCGTACTCTCCATTGGCGGTGCTGGCGAACCGCACCCACCGCGCGAGTATGTCCCTCCTCAGCTCACGCGACACTCACCTGCGTTATATACTCCAGAAGTGCCCGCGAGTCCCTCTTCCATGCACGCGGTCGGTGGAGATTCGATGACAGCGACTGGGCCGGTTCTTGCCGCTAACTTCCGGAGGTCGTTAGCGCTACTTCCGGCCCCGCCGATCAGAAGGTGATGCTCGCACCCAGCGAAAAGATGCGACCGAGGCGATAGCTGTTGATGTCGACTCGCTGGCCGTCGGCGAAGCTCTGCGACTCGCGATAGCGGGTGCCGGTCAGGTTGCGGACCTCCGCCTTCACCTCGATCGCCTTGCCGGCAACCTCGATGCCCTGCCGGCCCACCACGTCCAGGCGGATACCGGGACGCTCGACCAGGTCGGGAAGGCGCACACCGCCGCCGCCGCCCACGGGACCGCGGTTGGTGACGCGATCGCTCGCGTAGTTGAACAGCACCGTCAGCTGGGACAGCCGCTCGGTATCCTCGATGCCGAACTGCAGGTTCACCAGATGGTCCGACTGGCCCACCAGCGGCGCACCGTCCTGGAACAGCACGTTGGCCGGGCGGAGCACCGGCTCGGTACCCGACTGGAGCGGGCTCGCGATCAGGCTGTCGTCGGCTTTGATCTTGGAGTCGGTGTAGGTGTAGTTGGCGATCAGCACGAGCCGGCGGGTCGCGAAGAAATCCCCGCCGAGGCTGGCGAGCGGCACGTACTTCTGGAACTCGACCTCGCCGCCGAACAGCCGTGCGGACGGAGCGTTGGCAAAGCCCGTCTGGAGCGTGTCCGTGCCTGCGGGGAAGAACGCCACGGCCTCGATCGGATCGTCGATCTTCTTGTAGAAGCCGGCGAGCGAGAGCCGCTGGTCGCGCGCAAAATACCATTCGAAGCGGGCTTCGCCGTTGTAAAGCTGCGAGTCCTTCAGGAATACGTTGCCGAAGAACAGGCGATCGCTCTCGAAATCCTGGTAGAGCTGCGGCGCGAGTTCGCGGAACTGCGGCCGCGCGAGCGTCTTGGAGGCATGAAGCCGCAGCTGCATGTCCTCGGCGAAGTTCCAGGTGATCGTCGCGGCCGGCAGCCAGTAATCGTTGGCAAGCCGCGTGCCGGCAGCGCCGCCTGACGGCAGCACCTCTTCCACCGCATCCTCGTAGCGGACGCCC
The DNA here is from genome assembly GCF_022346685.1 of Sphingomonas sp. ACRSK. Lineage (NCBI taxonomy): Bacteria > Pseudomonadati > Pseudomonadota > Alphaproteobacteria > Sphingomonadales > Sphingomonadaceae > Sphingomonas > Sphingomonas sp. ACRSK. The sequence goes on from NZ_JAKRNR010000027.1 coordinate 19,029, forward strand.
AGCGTACCGCGTAGGCCGTCCAGGACTTCCGCTTCGGCCTGTGCATAGCCGGCATGGACGCGCAGGCTTGCGCTATAGGCGGCTGCGCCCTGCCCCGTGGAGGTGTTGCGCAGATAGATGCCGTTGGTGAGCACCGTATAGTCGGACAGCAGATAGTCCGGCCGGAGCTGCGAGATCACCGGATCGAGCGCGCCGTTGTTGGCGGCCGAATATTGGAAGGTGTAGCGCGTCGAGTCCCGGTCGGTGTCGTTGTACGCATAGCCCGCCGACAGAATGATCTCCCGCGCCGCGGGGACCTTCCAGCTGACGTTCGCCTGGCCCGACCACAGGTCCTCGTCGAGTTCGCTGAAGGCGACGCTCGCGGACTGGAGCCCGGACAGGTTGTTGGTGTAGCGCTCCAGCCCCTCGTTGTACTGGTAGGTGAAGGCGCGCTCGTACGGCGCGTTGCGCTGCGTGTTGGCATAGGCACCGCGCAGGTCGAGCGAGACGTCGCCCAGCTTGAACTCGCCGACGACCTGGCTGTCGATCAGCTGCCGCTCGAACCAGTTGGTGTTCTGGGTGATGAAGGGATCGATGCCGTTGGGCAGCGTCCCGATGTTCGCGGTCGAGCCGCGCGACAGCCGTCCCTGCTTCAGCGTGTCGTGGACATAGAGGTTGGTGAAGCGGATGCGGTTCTCGCCGAACTCGGCGCCCAGCCCCAGCAACCCGTTCAGGATTGCGCGATTGTCGGTCAGCACGGTGTGGAAGTCGCGCAGCAGGATCGCGTCGGGGCTGTCGGTAACCTGCTGGACCGCGTCGCGGGTGCGCCAGGTGTTGCTGAAGCCCGCCGCCGCGATCACGCCGATGCGCGTCGCGCCGACGTCCTTGGCCGTGCCGAAGCTCATCTCGGCCGAGTAATTCGCCGGAAGCTGCGCATTCTCCTGAAGCAGCGTCGTCGGCGCGTTCGACATCTGGGTGAGTTGCGCCGGCGTCAGCGAGGTGCCGTCCGCACCTGCACCGTTGACGAAGCCCGGCACGTCGCGCTCGCCGCTGTCGAAGCCGGTCCAGTCGTAGCGGCCGCCATCATAGACATAGCCGAGTTCGCTGGTCGTGACCGTGTCGGCGCTGAGCGAGCCGCCGATCTGAAGGAAGGTCTCCTCGGGGACGGCGCGGGTGGTCAGGTTCACCACCCCGCCGCCGAACTCGCCGGGATAGTTGACGGAATAGCTCTTCTGCACCAGCGCAGAGGCGATGACGTTGGTGGGGAAGATGTCGAGCGGCACCACGCGGCGCAGCGGCTCGGGGCTGGGCAGCGGAGATCCGTTGAGCAGCGACGACGAATAGCGGTCACCCAGACCACGGACATAGACGAAGCCGTTGCCCACGACCGAAAGGCCGGTCACCCGCTGCAGCGCGCCGGCAATGTCGCCTTCCCCGGTCCGCGCGATGTCGGCGGTGGAGAGGACGTTCACGACCTGCGGGGTCGCGCGAACGGCGTCGGGAATGTTGCGGCCGACCACCACGATCTCGCCGCCCATGTCCGCGCCCGGCGTCGACACGTCGACCTCCGGTTCGGCGGGCGCACCCGCGTCCGGGGAGACGGTGGTTCCGGCCGGCGGGGTCGCAGGCGTGGTGGTGGTCTGCGCCTGGACCGGCAGCGCCCAGGCTGTCGAGGCGAGCAGAGTGGTCAGGAACACGGTCTTCTTCATGGCTGCTGCCCCGGCGGTCTGGTCAGGAAATGTGGGGCGGAGGACGCGAACGTCCCCCGCCCATCGGTCTTAGTTGGGAAGCGCGGTGCAGCTGGCGCTGGTCGCGAATGCCGCCCGGTTCGAGCTGCAGGTCCAACCGCGGTACCAGGTGTCGTTCGCACCGTTCACCGCGCCGACGTAGCTGGTCTTCACCAGGAAGCTGGTGCCCGTCGGATTGAGGGTGGAGGCGTCGAACGGAGTCGCCGAAAGCGCGGCACCGGCCGGGAAGTAGGTGTTGGACAGCAGGCCCGAACCATTCTCCAGGTTGTTCGTGCCGGCCGTGAACACCGCGCGCTGTTCGGCGCTGGTGACGGTGATGTTGTTGACGGTGGTCTCCGCATAAGGATTCGCACAGCCGAACAGCACCGAGTCGAACATCGGCGGACCCTGATCCTCGAGCGCCGGGTTGGCCGGGCGGATCGTGGTCTTGCCGCTGGCATCGGCGCCCGCGACGATGTTCAGGCAGGCGACCGGGCTGACGACGATGCCGTTGACGAAGCGTGCGTCGGCACCACCGCGGATACGGATCGCCGCGTTCACGCCGCTCGACGTATGCACGAAGGTGAAGTTGGCGAGGTTGTAGCGCTGACGCGGCAGCACGTCCTCGTTGCCGTTGGAGTCGATCTCCGTCGCGTAGGTGTCGCTCTGCGTGTTGTTCGGCTTCTGGATCGCGAGCAGGAACTGGACGAAGCCCTGCCAACCCACGTCCGTATCCAGGCCGTCGTCATCGGCGCCGGTCATCACCAGGTAGCGCAGGTTGGTGCGGCCGCCGAAGATCTCGATGCCGTCGTCCGAGCTGTTGTGGACCTGGACGTGGTCGATGGCGGTGCCCGAACCGGTGCCGCCCAGCGTCAGGCCCTGCAGCTCGTTGTTGGGGCTGATGATGGTGCCCGAATAGCGGATCTGGACGTAGCGGATGGTGCCGCTGTTGTCGGTAGCCGTCGCGCCGCCGTACAGCGCGGTGCTGGTGCCTTCGACGACGTTCTCGCACTGCGCCGTACCCGGCGAGACGGTGGCGTTGCAGTTGGAGATCGGTGCGCGGCCGGCGAGAATGATGCCGCCCCACAGGCCCTGCGTCTCGTCGGTCACTTCGCCGGTCAGGTTCTGCTGCGCGGTGAAGATGATCGGCTGGGTCTCGGTACCCTCGGCAACCAGCCGCGAGCCGCGGTTGACGACCAGGAAGTCGTTGTCGCCGTCGGCCTTTGCATAGACGATCGCGCCCGGCGCGATGGTCAGCGTCGCGCTGACGCCGCCCGGTGCATTGCCTGCACCGCCGATGTCGACGCCCACGTCGACGCGGCCGTTCATCTCATAGGCGACGCCTGCGACCTTCGGCAGCGACAGCGCCGAGGTGATCTGCGACGGCAGGCGGCAGCTGCGATAGTTGCCGATGACGCCGACGTTGCTGGTGCCGGTCGGGCAGTCCGCGGCCGGCGTGCCGGGCGTCGGGGTCGGCGTGGGCTGAGGGGTCGGCGTCGGGGTCGGCGTTCCCGGGATCACTACGGTGCCTTCGCCAGGCGATGCCACACTCGAGGAACCGTCGCAGCCGGCCAGCGCCACCGCGGCGCAGCTCGTCAGCAGGATCAGGCTCATGCGCTTCAGGTCGGCCATGAAATCTCCGTTCCGGGAAAAACCCCGGGGCTTGCAGGACAGGCGCGACCGATCGGAGGACGTTCCCCCATCGGCCTCGGCGGCCCTCCTAGGCAGCGGAGGTGACACGTTGATGCGATTCCGGGGACAACTCGGTGACAGGAACGTTACAGAAGCGTGACAAGCCGGGCGGGCCGCCACGGATCGCTCGCCACGCGCTTGGCGACTCTCTATGGCTGCGGAATGAGCGGTTTTCGTCGCACCGACAGCGCGCAGAAATGGCACACCGGAGAGCACGGCCGGCGAGCTGCCGGTCGCCGCATGCTGCTCCGGTGGATCGGGATCGCCGTGCTCGCCGTCCCCGCCGCCTGTGACGGGTCCAGCAGCGATCCGCGCCGGGCGGACGCGCGATCCCGCGCCCCTCTTGTCGAGCGGCTCGCGCAAGCAGACGTCGCACAGGGCAAGCGGCTGTTCCGGCAGTGCGCCGCCTGCCACACCGTTGCTCCGGGCGCCGGCGATCGAAACGGACCGAACCTGCGCGGAGTCGTGGGGCGCTCGGTCGCCGCCGGCAGTCGCCGCTTCGGCTACACCGCAGCACTGGAGGCAATCGGCGGGACCTGGACGCCCGAGCGACTCGACGCCTGGCTCCAGAACCCACAGCGGTTCGCACCGGGCACTTCGATGATCTATGCAGGGATGCCGAACGGGGTCGACCGCGCCGACGTGATCGCGTTCCTGCGGCAACAGGCCCCCACGGCTGAACAGGGTGCGGCCGCGGACTGAGCGGCAGCAACAGCCCGGGCCAAAGAACCTGTTCGGCCGTTCTGCGCCCCCTTCTGATGCTCCCGGCCGACGCGCCTGAATGGGGCGCGCACGCTGTTCATCCGGCGGCGGCGGCTGCTTCGGTTCTTAGGAAGCAGAGCGCGCAGACGCCGACCCTGTTGCGACGCACTCGACCTTGTGACCGGCTTATATAATATGACAAGTATGCTTGAACCGGTGGCAGCAGCGGCGTAGTATCCGACAAGAACCGGCGGAGGCCCCTGACCGACACGCCGGGAGTTCAGGAGAGTATGCATGCGCAGGATTCCCGCGTTTACCGCGTCCGTGATCGCCCTTGCCATTGCTGGCCACGCCCATGCTCAGGCGGCGCAGGAAGGGACCACCCCAGCCAACGGCCAGGATGGCGCCGCTGCAGGCACAGCCCAGTCGACGGCCGGCTCGCCCGCCGAGGCGCCGGACCAGGCCGGTGATGCGACTGCCGCCGACGATGGCTCCGAAATCGTCGTCACCGGTATCCGCGCCAGCCTTGCCCGCGCGGCCGAGATCAAGCGGACCGCCGCCCAGGTCGTGGACTCGATCGTCGCCCAGGACATCGGCAAGTTCCCCGATCCCACGACTGCTGCCGCCCTTCAGCGCGTGCCGGGCGTCCAGGTGACGGTGGGCGGCAACAACGAGATCCAGAACCCGCTGATCCGCGGCCTCGGCGACATTCTCACCACGCTCGACGGGCGTGAGATCTTCACGGCCGATGGACGCACCTTTGCTTTCCAGGATCTGCCGGCCGAGGCGATCGCGCGGCTGGACGTCTACAAGTCGAACACCGCGAACCTGATCGAGGGTGGCGTCGCCGGCACCATCGACCTGCGCCTCAACAAGCCGTTCAACTATACCGAGCCGACGATCGCGATCAGCGGCAAGCTCAACTATCCGTCCAACGTGGAGAAGCTGGGGCCGCAGGTGAGCTTCCTTGCCACCGATCGTTGGGACACCAGCATCGGCGAGATCGGGGCGCTGCTCAACGTCTCCTGGTACGACATCCCGTTCAACCGCCCGTACAACTATGTGGCGGAGCGGCGCGCCGGCAGCGGCAGCAGCGAAGGCATTCTGCTTCCGATCTCGACGGGCGGCCTCAACGAATACGGCCGCTATCAGCGGCCGCAGGCCAACGGCTCGATCCAGTGGCAGGCGACGCCCAGCCTCGAGATCTACATCGACGGCCTATATTCGGCCTACCGCAGCAAGTTCTCGACCGGCTTCTATGAATATCGGCTGGGGACGGCAGAGAGCGTCTCGAACATCGTGCGCAGCGACAACTGCTTCACGGCGAACGTGGGGCCGGACGGCTTCAACCCGAACGCCACCACCGACCCCACGCAGATCACGCAGCAGCAGCTGTGCGGCTTCACTTCCGCCACGTTCAACAACCTGGAGGCGTTCAGCTCCACCCAGGCGCACAACAATCGCACGGACACCTGGCTCGCGGCAGGCGGCTTCCGCTTCGACCGCGACCGGCTGAAGGCGAACGTCGACGTCAGCTACGAACGTTCGATCGTCAACAACGAGAACTTCATCGTCGACATCGGCAAGCGGGTGCCGGAGGCGACGCTCGCGTTGGTGAATGACGATCAGACCGCGACGATCACCGCGCCGGGAAACCCCATGGCGGATGCACGCGGCCTCACCTTCATCAACGCCCTGTTCCAGGACTATGTGCGCTCCAGCGGCGGTCTGTTCGCGGTCAAGGGCGATGCGACGTACGAGACCGATACGATCCTGAAGACGATCGAGCTCGGCGCCCGCTATGCCGATCGCAGCGCCCGCTTCCAGCAGGTCCAGCTGGGCGTCGCGCCGCCGGGAGGCTCGTTCGCGACGCCGATCACGGCGATCGACCTGCCGCTGGAGCGCGCACCGGGCATTCCGCAGATCAACAACGGGGCCCCCTTCCTGCTCCCCTCCCGCGACTATCTGCTGTCGGATTCCGGCCAGGCCACGATCCGGGACTTCTTCGGCGCGCCGGATGGCCAGCCTGCATTCGACCCCACGCGTGAGTTCAACGTGGGGGAGAATAGCTACGCCGGCTATGTCCAGGCAGGGTACGAAGTGCCGTTCGGCAGCGGCCCGGTGGTTCTCGATGGTAAGCTCGGCGTCCGGTACACGCGCACGGACCGGGACATCACCGGCACCGGCGTCGTCAGCGGCTCGCCGGTGACGACCACCAGTTCGAACAGCGACACCGATTGGCTGCCCAACGCCAGCGCGCGACTGCAGCTCGGCGGCGGACTTCAGCTACGCGCTACCTACGCACGCACCATCGCGCGGCCGAGCTTCGCGTCGCTCAACCCGGGTCTCAACTACATCGTCTCGACGAACCCGAACATCCGCAACAGCGGCTCCGGCGGCAATCCGGACCTGCGTCCGCAGAAGTCGGACAGCTTCGACGCCACGTTCGAATATTATTGGAACGACGGGTATTTCGCGATCGCCGGCTACTACCGCGACATCAGCGATCGCGTCGTCAACGGCGTGACGGCCGAAGAGATCGACGGCATCGTCTACAACATCTCGCGCCCCCGCAACGTCGGCAGTGCCAAGCTGAAGGGCATCGAGGTCAGCGCCCAGACCTTCTTCTCGTTCCTGCCGGGCGACCTTGCCGGCTTCGGCGCCTTCGGCAACTTCACCCTCGCGGATTCCAAGATCGGGGGCGATGATCCGCTGGCCGGCTACACCCTGCAAGGCGTGTCGAAGTATAATTTCAACGCCGGCCTGCTGTACGACCGCAACGGAATCTCGGCCCGCGTCGTCTACACCTATCGCTCGAAGTATTTCGACGAGGACCGCTCGGGCGCGGGCGACGTCCGGCCGGTCGGCACGGAGACCTGGCTGAACTACGTCCGGCCCAACGGCCGCCTGGACTTCAGCCTGGGCTATGACATCAACAAAAACGTGACCCTGACGGTCGAGGGCAGCAACATCCTGCGGTCCCGCTATCGCAGCTACATCGACCAGGATTTCCTGTGGCGCGATACGCGCACCGACGACAGCCTCTATGCGGTCGGGGTGCGCACGCGCTTCTGATGAGAGAAACTCCGGCGCGCGAGCCTGTCGTGCGCCGGAAGCCTTTTGCTTAGTCGCACTCGACGCTGTTGCGGTCGATCGCGCGTCCGCCCAGCGCACCCGCGCCCGCACCCAAGATGGTGCCGAGCGTCTTCGAGCCGCCCGGGGCGATGATGTTCCCGAGCACGCCGCCCGCCAGGCCGCCGATGATGGTCCCTTCGGTCCCGTCGTCACGCTTGCAGTAGTAGCGACCGTCTTGGCCCCGGTAGATCCGGTCGTTGTCCGACATCCGGTGTCTGCCATGCCCCTCGCCGCGCGGCCGGTCGCCCCGTCGCGGCCCCGATTGGCCATAGCCGTTCTGGCTGTTGTAGCCGGGCCGTCCGTAGTCGTCGCCCGTGCAGGCGCCCAGCGGCACTGCGCAAGCCATGCCCACGGCGATCTTCAAGAGGGTGGTGTTCAACGTTCAAGCTCCCTTTCCTCGGGGGAAGTACCAAGGCGCGTGAGGGGATCTTACGGGTCCGCACCGCGTCTGCCCTGCCAACCCCTCGCGCCTGGTTTTGGTTCAACGCGGCGCGACAAGCCGAGCCGCGGGCGACGCCGGTCCCTCGATGAACAGTGCCCGGCCCTCCCGAAACGAACCTGAGCTCGAAGATCGGAGTGCGTGCACGACCCCAACTGCTCGGGCGCATCTTGGCAAATATGGAGCCGGCAGCGCGATCGCAGGAAAGTCGGGGCGCGGAATCGTCGAGCGACAACAAGTTCCCCGGCAGCGACCCGATGCGCGGACGATCCCGACCATGCCCTATGCAGGCGCTCCTAGCTGACGCTCGCCCGTGCCGATGAACAGGCATCGACCATCCGGCGCGAAGGCGAGCTGCTCATGCGGCTTCGCCAGGTCCTGCCGGTAACGACGAGTTCAACCTAATCGCTGTCGGCAAGGAGTCATGGCTGGCCGTGGGTGTCTGACAGAGACAGGTACGACGGAACTTCGATTTCAAGGCACTCAACGAATAACGCCTACACAGTGCCCCTGGTCAGTTGATCGCCGGGATCGCGACAATGGCGCGCTGGTCGAGCTCACGCCCCGATAAGCAGGAGACGGTCTCCGAAAACCACAACGCCGTCCGGCCTCTTCAGCGAATGCTGGAGTGGCCGGACGGCGCGGGTTCGATATGGTGGGCGCGGCTGGGATTGAACCAGCGACCCCTGCGGTGTGAACACAGTGCTCTACCACTGAGCTACGCGCCCGTGCGCCTTGCGGCGAAACCGGGAAGCGGGCCTTTAGGCGGTGGAAACCGGGCTGTCCAGCCCCCTCGCCTGAAAAACCCGCCGGTCGATCAGTTGACCGAATCCTTCAGGCCCTTGCCTGCCTTGAACTTGGGCTGCGAGGACGCCTTGATCGTCATCGGCTCGCCGGTGCGCGGGTTGCGGCCGGTCGATGCCTTGCGCTTGCTGACCGAGAAGGTGCCGAAGCCCACCAGACGCACCTCGTCGCCCTTCTTGAGCGCGGCCGAGATCGACTCGAACACCGCCTCGACCGCCTTCGTCGCATCACCGCGGCCCAGCCCCGAAAGATCGGCGACCTGACCAATCAGCTCCTGCTTGTTCATTCGTTCTAACCCCTTTTTGTCGTTGGGGAGCAGGGCACGCGATCGGCCGATCCGCCCCCCCGGCAGCCGGGGCAGTTAATGCGCCTCTCCCCGGCCCTGTCAAAGCAATTCGCCTGCACTTTGCCCCGGACATGCGCCATCCAGCCGCACCGACCCGGGCTGCTGCGGACGGTCGTTGCCGCCGCCGCAGCCCGGGCCGAGGCCGGGACCTAGTGGTGGCGCACCTCGCCGATGCCCGGCACCGCGGTCGGCGGCTGCACCGCCAGTTCGTCGGCGTCGGTCCAGTCGATCGCCTCCAGCGGGCCGGTGAGCGCCAGGCGAAGCACCTCGTCGACGTGGCTGACCGGCACGATCTCCAGCCCCTCGCGGATGTTCGCGGGCAGGTCCGCCAGGTCCTTCTCGTTCTCCTGGGGGATCAGCACGGTGGTGATACCGCCGCGCATCGCCGCCAGCAGCTTTTCCTTCAGCCCACCGATCGGCAGCACGCGGCCGCGCAGCGTCACCTCGCCGGTCATCGCCACCTCGCGCCGCACCGGCACGCCGGTCAGCGTCGAGACGATCGAGGTCACCAGGCCGATACCCGCCGACGGGCCGTCCTTGGGCACTGCCCCCTCGGGCAGGTGGACGTGAACGTCCTTGCGGTGGAAGAGGCTCGGCTTGATGCCATAGGTCGGGGCGCGCGCCTTCACGAAGCTCATCGCCGCCTCGACCGACTCCTTCATCACGTCGCCGAGCTTGCCGGTCGTCTTGATCGCGCCCTTGCCCGGCACGGTCACGGATTCGATGGTGAGCAGCTCGCCGCCCACCTCGGTCCAGGCGAGGCCGGTGACGGCACCGATCTGGTGCTCCTCCTCGCCCACGCCGAAGCGATACTTCCGCACGCCTGCGAACTCGTGGAGGTTCTCCGGCGTCACCGTGACGCTCTCGGCCTTGCCTTCCAGGATGCGGCGCAGCGCCTTGCGGGCGAGCTTCGCGATCTCACGCTCCAGCGTGCGGACGCCGGCTTCCCGCGTATAGTAGCGGATCAGGTCGCGCAGGCCTTCGTTGGTGAGCGCGAACTCGCCTTCCTTCAGCCCGTGCGCGTCGACCTGCTTGGCGATTAGGTGGCGCTCGGCGATCTCGACCTTCTCGTCCTCGGTATAGCCCTCCAGCCGGATGATCTCCATGCGGTCGAGCAGCGGCTGCGGCAGGTTGAGCGAGTTGGCCGTGCACACGAACATCACGTCCGACAGATCGATGTCGATCTCGAGGTAATGGTCGCTGAACTTCGCGTTCTGCTCCGGATCGAGCACTTCCAGCAGCGCCGAGGCGGGATCGCCGCGGAAGTCCTGGCCGAGCTTGTCGATCTCGTCGAGCAGGAACAGCGGGTTGCTCGCGCCAGCCTTGCGCAGGTTGGTCACGATCTTGCCCGGCAGCGAGCCGATGTAGGTACGCCGGTGGCCGCGGATCTCGGCCTCGTCGCGCACGCCGCCCAGCGACTGGCGGATGAACTCGCGCCCCGTCGCCTTTGCGATCGACTTGCCGAGCGAAGTCTTGCCGACGCCGGGCGGGCCGACGAGGCACAGGATCGGCCCCTTGAGCTTGTTGGTGCGCGCCTGGACCGCGAGATACTCGACGATCCGGTCTTTCACCTTCTCCAGCGCATAATGGTCCTGGTCGAGCACGGCCTGCGCGGTCGGCAGGTCCTTCTTGAGCTTGGAGCGCTTGCCCCACGGCAGGCCCAGCAGCACGTCGAGATAGTTGCGCACCACCGTCGCCTCGGCGGACATCGGCGCCATGGTCTTGAGCTTCTTGAGCTCGGCCGTCGCCTTGGTGCGCGCTTCCTTGCTGAGCTTGAGCGTCGCGATCTTCTGGGTCAGCTCGGCGATCTCGTCGCCCTCGCCTTCCTCGCCCTCGTTGCCGAGCTCGCGCTGGATCGCCTTCAACTGCTCGTTGAGGTAATATTCGCGCTGGGTCTTCTCCATCTGCCGCTTCACGCGGCTGCGGATCTTCTTCTCGACCTGGAGCACGCCCAGCTCGCCTTCCATGAAGGCGAACACCATCTCCAGCCGCTTGACCGGATCGCCCTCGACCAGCAGCGACTGCTTGTCCGCGACCTTGACGGCGATGTTGCCGGCGACCGCATCGGCCAGGCGCGACGCGTCCTCCAGCTCGCCGAGCTGGCCCGCGGTTTCCGCCGGCAGCTTTCGGTTGAGCTTGGCGTAATTCTCGAACTGGTCGACGACCGAGCGCATCAGCGCCTGGACCTCGGCACCCTCTGCGGGGGCAGCTTCCACGGGCGCGACATTGGCGGTCAGGAAGCTGCCGCTCTCGTCGAGCGTCTCGAGCGCCGCGCGTTCCTTGCCGGACACCAGCACGCGCACGGTGCCGTCCGGCAGCTTGAGCAGCTGCAGCACTTCGGCGGTGACGCCCATGTCGTAGAGATCGTCGCGGCTGGGATCGTCCTGTGCGGGATCGAGCTGGGCGACCAGGAAGATCTCCTTGTCGGCCGCCATCGCCGCTTCCAGCGCCGCGACCGACTTGTCGCGGCCGACGAACAGCGGAACGATCATGTGCGGGAAAACCACGATATCGCGCAGCGGCAAGACGGGATAGGACTTGTTCATGCAAACTCCGGCGGCGCCGCACGCCGGCGCCATTGGTCCGTATATGGGGATGTGGCGCGGCGGCATCAATCGCCGGCCGACCGCAACCACGCTCCCCGCCGGCTTGTGAGGCGCAGCCACGTCGCCCATGAAGGGCCGATGTTCAAGATCGCCGCGCCGCTGCTGCCGCTTCTGCTTCCGCTCTCCGCATCGGCCCAGCCGACCGAAAAGGGCATGCCGCCCATCAGCGCGCAGACCCAGCGGTCCGGCGGCGCGCTGAGTGCCGAGCGCGCCGCCCTGCGGCTGCATTCGGCGGACCTGGCGATCGAGGTGGTCCCGGCCCGTCAGCAGCTGTCCGGTGTGGGGACGCTGGAGCTGCGCACCCTCGCCCCCGTGCGGCAGCTGCGGATCGACCTCGACACCAACCTGCCGGTCTCCACGGTGGCCGTCGCCGGAAAGACCCTGCCGCGCGCCGCCTGGAGCCATGCCGACGGCGTCCTGACCGTGACGCCGAACAGCCCCGTCGCCGCCGGCGCAAGCCTGACCCTGCGCATCACCTATGCGGGCACGCCGCATGTGGCGGTCCGCGCGCCTTGGGACGACGGCATCGTCTGGTCGCAGGCGCCGGGCGGGGCCCATTGGGTGGCGACGACCGCCCAGGGCTATGGCTGCGACCTGTTCTGGCCGTGCCTGGACTTTCCCCAGGGGGAACCCGCCGTCGTCACGCTCCACATCACAGTGCCCAAGGGGCTGAAGGCGCCCGCGAACGGCGTGCTGCTCGGCGTGGACACGCTGGCGGACGGACGCACGACCTGGAACTGGCGGGCAAAGACGATCAACCCCTACGATATCGCGCTCAACATCGGCCCCTATGCGGAGCTGTCGGGCAGCTACCGCAGCCGCTTCGGCAACAGCGTGCCGCTCCACTACTGGTACCTGCCCGGCAAGGAGGCGCAGGCGAAGCGGCTGTTCGCCGAATTCGCACCGACGCTCGACTTCTTCGAAACGCTGATCGGCCCCTTCCCGTTCGGCGACGAGAAGCTAGGCGTGGTCGAGACGCCGCACATGGGCATGGAGCACCAGACCATCAACGCCTATGGCAACAACTATGCTCAGGCGCCCGAGGGCTTCGACTGGCTGTTCCAGCACGAGCTGAGCCACGAATGGTTCGGCAACCAGATGACGGCGGCCGATTGGGACGACTTCTGGCTGCACGAAGGCTTCGCCCAGTACATGCAGCCGCTTTACGGCCGTTGGCGCGAGGGCGACGCGCGTTATGCGGCCATGATGGCGGAGCAGCGGCTGCGCATCTTCAACAAGGCACCGCTGGTCTCCGGCACCTCGCGCACCAGCGAGGAGGTGTATGAGGACGGCAAGGGCGGCCCGGGTGGCGACATCTATTTCAAGGGCGCCTGGGTGCTCCACACCCTGCGCAACCTGATCGGCGACGCCGCCTTCTTCGACGCTACCCGCCGCCTGGTCTACGGGCGACCGGACCCGCGTCCAGGCAACTTCCAACCGCGCTTCGCCACCACGCCCGAGTTCGAAAAGCTGGCGGCGCAGGCGGCCGGGCGCGACCTCCACTGGTTCTTCGACATCTATGTGCACGAGGCGGCCCTGCCCGAGCTGGTCGAGACCCGCGACGGCGACCAGCTGCACCTGCGCTGGAAGACGCCGAACGCGCGCCCCTTCCCCATGCCCGTCGAGGTGCAGGTGGGCGAACGCTTGGAGACCGTTCTCATGACCGGCAACCAGGGAAGCCTGACCGTGCCTGCCGGCGCGCATGTGGTGATCGACCCGATGGCGCGAATCCTGCGCCGGTCGGAAGCCGTGGAACGGTATCAGGCTCAGCGCGCCGCCAAATAGCCCCTCACGTCGCGGCGACGACCAGGGCCTCCAGCGCCGGCAGCGCCAGCGGCCCGGCGCAGAGATAGCCCTGGAAGAACTGGCAGCCTTCCTTGGCGAGCAGGTCGAGCTGCTCCTCCGTCTCGACCCCCTCCGCGACGACGGCGAGGCCAAGCGACCGCGCCATGTCGATCACGCCGCGCACCACCACCCGGTCGCGCGGCGATCCGGTGATGTCCTGCGTCAGGCTCTTGTCGATCTTAAGATAGTCGAGCGGCAGCGCCTTCAGATAGGCAAGGCTCGAATAGCCCGTGCCGAAATCGTCGATCGCCACGCGGCATCCGCCGGTGCGCAGTTCGGCAAGCAGGCCGGAGGCCTCGCCCAGGTCCTCGATCAGCCCGCTTTCGGTGATCTCCACCGTCAGCCGGTTGCGCGGAAAGCCGCTTGCGTCGACGCGCTCGAGCAACAAGTCGGCGAACCCGGGGTGCGCCACATCCTCCGCCGTCACGTTGATCGACAGGCGCAGATGGGCGAGGCTCTCCGGCCAGCGCGCCGCGCGGCGCAGGGCGCAACCCTGGACATGCTCGGAAAGCACGACGCTGAGCCCGGCACGCTCTGCTGCCCCGAACAGCGCTTCCGCGCCGATCTCACCCAGGGTGGGATGCCGCCAGCGCGCGAGCGCCTCCACGCCCACGATGCGGCCACCGCCGATCGCCACCTGTGGCTGGAACAGGATCTCCACCTCGTCCCGCTCGATCGCCTGGGGAATGTCGAGCGCGAGCCCGTCGAGTTCCTCGCGCCGCCGCCGATCGCCCTCTGCGGCGTCGACCGCGGACCGCGCCCTCTGGAGCAGCTGGGCGGCGGTCTCGCCGCCGGCGCCTGTCACATGACCGGTGCGCGTGGAAAGCCGCGCGACCTGCTCGCCGGTGACGAACGGGCGTGCCAGCGCCTGCCGAACCGCGGCGTCCGCGCGCTGCATCTGCGCATCGGCGACACCGAACGCCCCGATCAGGAACTCGGCGCCCTCCGCGCGCGCAATCACCGCCCGCCGGCCGAGCGGCTCCCCGACCGCCGTCTCGATCCGCCGCAAGGCGGCGCGCAGCAGCCAGTCGCCTGCCTCGCGCCCAAGGTCCCGGTTGATCGCTTCCACTCCGCTCAAAGCCACTAACGACACCGAGACCGGGTGCCCCGCCCCCAGTCGCCCCTCGATCCAGGCCGTCGCGCCGGCGAGGTCACGGACTTCCGGGCCGGCCTGCGCAGGGACGGCGCCGCTGTCTGCGACCAGAGGCTCCACCAGCGCACGCATGCCGCCTCCGTGCGGATCGCGCTGCAGGTGCACCACCATCCGGCCTTGTCCGGGAACGGTTTGCGCGAAGGCGACCGCCGGGCGCCCTTCGTCCAGGCTGCGGCGGGCGGCGCGCAGGCTCGCGCGCGCGGATCTCGGCAGTGCCGCCAGCAGCGCACGCGTCGTCGGCGCCAGATCGAGGTGAAGCATCGAGGCCAAGGCAGGAGAAAGGCGGTGGCGACCGCTTGCCCGGTCATAGGACCAGGCAAGCGCCCCGGCGCGCCCGTCCAGGTCCCGCCACCCGCCGCCCAGGCGCTCGACATGACGAAAGGCGAAGCGCACCGCCTGCGCCAGCTCGATCTCGGTGACGGGGCTCACCAGGAAGTGGGTGGCGCCGGCGGCAAGCACGTCGTCCAGGCGCGCGGCATCCCCCTTCGACAACAAGGCCAGCAGCGCGCCCGGCGCGTCCGATACCGGCGCCGCAAGGTCCGCCAGCGCGGCAAGCCCGTCCTCCAGCGCGCCGCGTGCATCGACGACGGCGACAGGGGCGCCGCTCGTTCGAAACCGCTGTGCAACCCCGTCCCTGCGGCGGGCGGCGATCACCTGCCAGCCGGCCTTGGCGTAGAGGTTCGACAGTTCGTCGCGCTGCCGGAACGAGAGAAGGAACAGCATCGGGTCCGCGATGCCCTGGCTCGTGCCGACTGCGCCCATTTGCCCCATGGGCGGACCCTAGCCGCCCGGCACGGGTTCGCCAATCCGCCACGGCCTTGTCTCATCTCGGGCGAAGCCCTAGCTCAGGGGCATGGCAAGCGCCTCCGCCCTGATCGATGCGCATGGCCGCACCATTCGCTACCTGCGCATCTCCGTGACGGATCGATGCGACCTCCGCTGCCGCTATTGCATGTCGGAGACGATGCAGTTCCTGCCGCGCGAACGCCTGATGAGCGTCGACGAGATCGCGACCCTGGCGGAGTGCTTCATCGCCCGCGGCGTGCACAAGATCCGTCTGTCGGGCGGCGAGCCGCTGATGCGCGGCGACACGGTGGCCCTGGCGGAGCGGCTGGGAAGCCGGCTGGGCAGCGGGCTCGACGAGCTCACCATGACGACCAACGCCACCCGCCTCGCGCGGCATGCCGGGGCGCTCGCGGCAGCGGGGATCCGGCGCATCAACGTCAGCCTCGACAGCCGCGATCCCGACACCTTCCGGCATATCACGCGGACCGGCGACCTGACGCGGGTCCTGGAAGGGATCGAGGCGGCGCGCGCGGCCGGCATTGCCATCAAGATCAACATGGTGGCCCTCAAGGGCCTCAACGAACATGAGATCGCGCCCATGCTCGCCTGGTGCGGGGAGCAGGGCTTCGACCTTTCCCTCATCGAAACCATGCCGCTCGGCGTCATCGACGAGGATCGTACCGACCGGTTCCTGCCGCTGCCCCAGGTGTTCGAGGACCTTTCGGCGCGGTTTTCTCTCGTGCGGGACGCCTTCCGCACCGCCGGCCCCGCCCGCTACTGGCAGCTCGCGGGCACCACCACGCGGCTGGGCCTCATCTCCCCGCTGACCGCCAACTTCTGCGACGGGTGCAATCGCGTGCGACTGACGACCGAAGGATTGCTCTACCTCTGCCTGGGGCAGGATGCGCACGTCGACCTCCGCGCGGCCCTGCGCGACGGCGGCCCGCCCGCAGTCGATGCGGCGATCGAGGCCGCCATGGCGCGCAAGCCCGCCGCACACGACTTCCGGATCGCGCCCGGCGCGGCCCCGGCCGTTGCCCGTCACATGAGCGTCACCGGCGGATGACCACGCCGCTGCGCCGAGCGCTGATCGCCTCCCCGACGCCCGCTGCCCAGGAGGCGGAGCGGGAACTGCGCGAGCAGTATGAATGGGCGTCTCTGGAAGAGGCCGAGCTGGTGGTCGCGTTGGGCGGCGACGGCTTCCTCCTCCAGGTGCTGCACCAGCTGCTGGAGTGCCGGTCCAACGTGCCGGTCTTCGGCATGAACCTCGGCACCGTCGGGTTCCTGATGAACGAGTGGCGCCTGGGGGGCCTCGACGAGCGGCTGGCGCGCGCGAAGCCGTTCAAGGTGTCGCCGCTGGAAATGCTGACGGAGACGATCTCGGGAGAGGTTCGCCGCCTGCCCGCCATCAACGAGGTGTCGTTGCTGCGCGAGACGCGCCAGGCGGCCAAGATCGAGGTCAGCGTGAACGATCGGGTGGTGATGCCCGAACTGGTCTGCGACGGCATCCTGGCAGCGACCCCCGCAGGCTCCACCGCCTACAACCTGTCCGCGAACGGCCCGATCCTGCCGCTCGGCTCGGCGATGCTGGCACTGACGCCGATCAGCCCGTTCCGGCCGCGTCGCTGGCGCGGCGCGATCCTGCCCGATCGCGCGCGCATCTCGCTTCGAATCCTGGAGGCGGAGAAGCGCCCCGTGAGCGCCGTCGCCGACCAGCGCGAGGTGCGGGATGTCGCACGCGTGGAGGTGGAGATCGACCGCATGCGCGACCTGACGCTGATGTTCGATCCGGAGCATGCGCTCGACGATCGAATCACGATGGAACAGTTCATCGCCTGAGGCGCCGCGGATTTTGAGTTATTTCTAGCCCGGATCAGGCACTTAGTGGAAATCCGGAAAAAAGCCGCGTGGGGTGCTTGCCAGATCCGAAAACCCGCTGCTATAGGCGCGCCTCCGAAGCGTTCCCCGGTAGCTCAGCGGTAGAGCAATCGACTGTTAATCGATCGGTCGCCTGTTCGAATCAGGCCCGGGGAGCCACTCTTCCAGACATCGCCGACTGCTTGCAGAGCCGAGGGCTGCTCCCTCCGTCTGCCGTGGAAAAGCACTGGCCGCGCAGCGCCGGAGCCACCCCTGACGTGCCCTCCTCGTGGCACGGCCGCTTCAGCACAATCCGCACGCCAGCTTACCGAACGAGACGCGCGCCAGCGCACCTGTCCGGGCGCGGAACGATGGGGGAGCTTCTAAGCCCCTCTAGCAAAACGTCTTTTCGGACGCGGTCACATACCGTTCAGGAACGGCTAAGCTGCGAAGTTGCACAACTCATCGTACCGGGTCAAAGAACCCAAACGCCCCGACGTTCGTTCTGAGGTTGTGCCGCCCTTCGTCGGCGAAAATATGCGGCAGTGGAGAAACTCGATGCAGTCATCCAGGTTCGATCGCAAGCGTCTCGCCGGTATCGGCACTGCGATCGTGGGAGCGCTGGTGCTCGCCGCCTGCGCTACCCCAACCCCCTACCGGCCGGCGACCGGCAGCGGCTTTGCCCGGACAGGGTATTCCGACGAGCAGATCGAAGCCAATCGCTTCCAGGTCACCTTCGCCGGCAACACGCTCACGTCGCGTGAGACGGTCGAGCGCTACCTGCTGTTCCGCGCCGCACAGCTGACGATCGAGCGCGGCTTCGACTATTTCGTCCTCGTCGACCGCGACACCGAACGCCGCACGCGCACCTATGCGACGCCCGATCCCTATTGGGGCGGCTATGGCGGCTTCGGCGCGTGGAGCCCCTACTGGCGCTTCCACGGCCCGGCCTATGGCTGGCGCGGCTGGGGACCCTATGGCGACCCATTCTACAACACGGATATCCGCACGGTCGACAAGTACGAGGCGTCGGCGGAGATCATCGTGGGTCGTGGGCCGAAGCCGACGGACAATGTGCGCGCGTTCGATGCGCGGGCGGTGATCGAGAACCTCGGCCCGCGTGTGCAGATGCCGCAGCCGAACTGATCCTCCTTCCCCTCCAGCAAAAAGGGGTCGCTGCCCATCGGCAGCGACCCCTTTTTTGTGCTTCGGCAACGCCGCGCGGGAAGTCCTGAGGCAACGGCTGCCAACCCCAGCGGGCCGGCAGCCGCGGCGTCCTCGCCCGCTTACAGCTGGCCGTGGCAGTGCTTGTACTTGAGGCCCGAGCCGCACGGGCACGGCGCGTTGCGGCTGACGCGGCCGACCCACTCGGCCGGATCCTCGCCCAGAGCTTCGGCGCTCGGCTGGGGCATCTGCATCGGCGGCATGCGGGTGGTCAGGTAGCCGCTGCCTGCATCCTGATCCCAGGTGTCGTCGTCGCCGGTCAGCGGGTCGAAGTGGCTGGTCAGGAAGTCCGGCAGCTCGGGAAGCGGCGGCGGCGTGAAGTTGAAGTTGAAGTTCGCCACCGCCAGCGTGCGGGTCACGTCCTCGCGGATGCTGCCGAGCATGCGCTCGAACAGCGCGAACGCCTCCTGCTTATACTCGTTGATCGGCGTCTTCTGCGCATAGGCGCGCAGGTGGATCACCGCCCGCAACGCGTCGAGCATCGCCAGATGCTCCTTCCAGTGGTGGTCCAGGTTCTGGAGCAGGATCGACTTTTCGATCTGCGTCCACGCGGTCGGCTCCAGTTCGGCTGCCTTTGCCTCGACCACCTGGTCCGCCAGCGTGCGGATACGCTCTTCCAGCGTCTCCGCCTCCAGCCCGTCTTCCTCCGCGATCCACTGCGCGACCGGCGCGTCGACGCCCAGCACCTCGGCCGCCCGCTCGGTCAGCCCCGCCACGTCCCACTGCTCGGGATAGGAGTTGGGCGGCACGGCCTCGCCGACGATCGCGTTCACCGTCTCGGCACGCATGTCGGCCACCACGTCCCCGACGGTGTCGGCATCCATGATGTCGGCGCGCTGCTCGTACACGACCTTGCGCTGGTCGTTCATGACGTTGTCGTATTCGACGACCTGCTTGCGGATGTCGTAGTTGCGCGCCTCGACCTTCTTCTGCGCGGTCTCGATCGCCTTCGACAGCCACTTGGAGCCGATCGCCTCGCCATCGGCGATGTTGGAACGCATCATCTTGGCGAACAGCGTGTCCGGCCCGAAGATGCGCAGCAGGTCGTCGTCCAGGCTCAGGTAGAAGCGCGACAGGCCCGGATCGCCCTGGCGACCCGAACGGCCGCGCAGCTGGTTGTCGATGCGCCGGCTCTCATGGCGCTCGGTGCCGAGCACGAACAGGCCGCCGGCGGCGAGCACCGCCTGCTTCTCGGCCGTGATCTCCGCGCGGATCTTCTCGGCCGCCGCTTCATATTCCGGCGTGCCTGCCTCCAGTTCCGGATGCTCGTCGAGCATGCGGAACTCCAAGTTGCCGCCCAGCTGAATGTCGGTGCCGCGACCCGCCATGTTGGTGGCGATGGTCACCGCCCCCAGCCGGCCCGCCTGAGCGACGATGTGCGCTTCCATCTCGTGGTAGCGCGCGTTCAGCACCTTGTGCGGCACCTTCTCCTGGGTGAGGAATTCGGACAGCAGCTCCGACTTCTCGATCGAGACGGTGCCGACCAGCACCGGCTGGCCACGCTCGGCATGCTCGCGGATCTTGCGCGCGATCGCCAGGAACTTGTCCTGGGTCGTCTTGTAGAACTCGTCTTCCTCATCGACGCGCTGCACCGGCACGTTGGTGGGGATCGAGACGACGTTCATCTTGTAGATGTCGAAGAACTCGGCCGCCTCGGTTGCCGCGGTGCCGGTCATGCCCGACAGCTTGGGATACATGCGGAAATAGTTCTGGAAGGTGATCGAGGCGAGCGTCTGGTTCTCCGGCTCGATCGTCACGCCTTCCTTGGCTTCGGTCGCCTGATGCAGGCCGTCCGACCAGCGGCGGCCGTCCATCATGCGGCCGGTGAACTCGTCGATGATGACGACCTTGCCGTCCTTCACCAGGTAATCGACGTCGCGGCGGAACATCATGTTCGCGCGCAGCGCCTGGTTCAGGTGGTGGACGACCTGGGTGTTCTCGAAGTCGTAGAGGTTGGCCCCCTGGAGCAGCCCGGCGGCCTCGAGCAGCCGCTCGGCCTTTTCGGTGCCGTCTTCCGTCAGGATGACGCTCTTCTGCTTCTCGTCCTTCTCGTAGTCGGCTTCTTCGAGCTGCTTCACGATCGCGTCGACGGACAGGTACAGGTCGGACTTGTCGTCCGTCGGCCCGGAGATGATCAGCGGGGTACGTGCCTCGTCGATCAGGATCGAGTCCACCTCGTCGACGATCGCGAAGGCGAAGGGCCGCTGCACCATCGACTCGCGATCATACTTCATGTTGTCGCGGAGGTAGTCGAAGCCGAACTCGTTGTTCGTGCCGTAGGTGATGTCCGCGGCATAGGCCTGGCGGCGCTCGCCATCGGGCACGTTGGGGACGATCACGCCCGTGGTGAGCCCCAGGAAGCCGTAGATCCGCCCCATCTGCTCGGCGTCGCGCCGCGCAAGGTAATCGTTCACGGTGATGACGTGCACGCCTTCACCCGGCAGCGCGTTGAGATAGGTGGCGAGCGTCGCCACCAGCGTCTTGCCCTCGCCCGTGCGCATCTCGGCGATCTCGCCGCGGTGGAGCACGATGCCGCCGATCATCTGCACGTCGAAGTGGCGCATGCCCAGCACGCGCTTCGATGCCTCGCGAACGGTCGCGAACGCCTCCGGCAGCAGCGAGTCGAGCTTTTCGCCATTGGCGAGGCGCTCGCGGAAGCGCGCCGTCTGCTGCGCGAGCGTCTCGTCGTCCATCGCCTGGATCTCGGCTTCGAAGCCGTTGATCTTGTTGACGATCGAACCCAGCGACTTGACGTAACGATCGTTGGAAGAACCGAAGAGGGACTTGGCAAGGCCGCCGAACATGGCTGTTCCTTCATGATGGGGAGCGGAGCCGCGCCCGGTGCGCGGCATCCCGAGAGGCGCGCCTGTCAGGCGCGGCGAAACTGGGGTGGAGGACGCCCGCACGCGCGGGCGGCACGCTCACTCGAGCGCGCTGTCGACCCTGGAGCGGACATCGACGGGAGGTACGGCATAGGGCGCCGGCACCGGCGAGAGCCGCGCGCCGTCCAGTGCGCTGCTGGCGCGAACAACCAGGGGCGCGTGATCGGCAACATCGGTCGCCACTTCCGCCGCGATCTTGCCCGCAACCTGCTCGACCTGCCGCGCCTCTACCGGAGTCGCGCCGACCAGGGCCCCGGTGAGGCCGGTCAGCAGCGCGGAGAGGAACAACAGGAGACGCAAGCGACGATCCATCGGCGAAGAGCTAGCCCGTGCCGCAATGGCGCCGGGCAGCGGTGGAGATAATGGGCGCACGGCGATCCGTCCACCCGAAAGCCGGGCAGACGCGGGCCGGCCGCCGGGCGGCGGGCCCTGAGCACCTTTCCATCGCAAAATCACTCGACGGATCGGGCGCACGGACGCATGGACCGGAGCCATGGCTACCACCCGCTCCCCCCTCGCCCC
>NZ_JAKRNR010000028.1:0-38825 GCF_022346685.1 Sphingomonas sp. ACRSK
GCGCCGGCGTCGAAGGCGGTGCCCGATGGCCCGGCGACCGGGGTCTCGCCGAAATAGGTGCCGACCGTCACTTCCCCGGTACCGCTGACCCCGCGCAGCGTCAGCCGGCGCTGCAATGCACCGGTGGGGATCTGCACGAGTTCGGGAAGCAGGCGGGCAAGCGTGCGCCCGTCGAAGATGCGCCGTTCCTCCAGCACCGCGCCTGGAATGGCGCGCACCGCGGCCGGAGTCCGCGCGAGGAGCGTGGGGCGGCGCAGCGCGGTAACGACAATGTCGCTGTTGATCGCGGCGGGTTCCGCGAGGGGCACGGCAGGGTCGGGCGACGGCTCCACCACCAGCACGCCGCGTGACACCTCGCGCAGGCGCAGCCCGGTTCCGTCCAGCGCACGCTTCATCGCATCGAGCGGCGACAGGCCGCGCGGGATCGGCTGCGCCAGGCGGCGACCGGCCAGCAGCCGCGGGTCGAACAGGATCTGATATCCCCCCGTAGTCGCGATCCGCGACAGCAGGCGATCAAGCGCCATGCCGGCGGGCTCGGCGGAGGGGCTCGACTGCGCCGCGGCGGGGCAGGGCGGCGCCAGCAGGACGAGCGAGCACCCCACGACGGCCGGTCGCAGGTATCGTGATCCGCATCGTGCAGCCTTGGACGCGCCCACGCCCAACCCCCTCTTGCCGATATCCGCCCGGGCCCGCTTCCCGAACCGACCCCGCGTTCCCCGCGCGATTGTGCCGCGCAGGACACGCCTGCACAACCGATTGCTGTTGAACAAGCCGGCGTCGCAGTTGCGCGGTTGACGTGCCGGATGCGGCATGATCGACTGCTTCGTGACAGAAGCATGACGGGAGAGCGATGGGGCTGGCAGGCCGGGGGGAACTGTTGTCGGGGGACAAGCAGCTTTGCTGATCGGAAACATGCAACGGGGCCACACGGCGCGCCTGAGCGAGGCGGTGATGCCGCTTTTGCCCGCTATCCGGCGTTTCGTCGCCAAGCACGCCGCTCCGCCGGAGATCGACGATCTGGTGCAGGAGGTCGCGCTCAGAATGCACCTGCGCGCGGGCGAGCTGCCGGTCGGCAATCTTGAAGGCTATGTCTTCCAGGTCGCGCGCAGCGTGCTGACTGACCATGCCCGCCGCGACAAGGTGCGCGCGCGATCCAGCCACGTGCCGCTGGAAGAATATCATCATCCCGTTGAGGTATGCTCGCCCGAGCGCGTCCTCCATGGCAAGGAACGGTTGCAGCAACTCGTCACCGCGGTGGGCACATTGCCCGACCGAACCCGGCAGGCCTTCGTGCTTCACCGGTTCGAGGAGATGAGCTACGCGGCGATCGCCCGACACATGGGAATATCGGTCAGCGCCGTGGAAAAGCATATCATGAAGGCCATTCGCATCCTGGTGGCGACGCTCGATTGTTGAACGACGCTTCGGCTGACCCCGTCGCAGCTGCGGCGCGCTGGTACGCGCGCGTCCATGCCGGCGCGCCATCGGACGCGGATGTCGCCGCGTTCGATGCGTGGCTCCGTGCCGATGCGGCGCACGCCGCAGCGTGGGACCAGGTGGTCCGGACCGGCGCTGCGCTGGACGACATGGCCGACGACCCCGCGATTGCCGCGCTGCGACGCGAGGCGCTGGGCATCGGATCGCCGCGGCAGGCGCCGTACGACGGCGCGCGGCGTGCCGCCATGTGGCGGCTGGCTGCGGCCGCGGCAGTGGTGGCCGCGGTGGGAACCGCGGGGATCGTCGGGCTGGGCACAGCAACCACGCCGCAGCCAGATGTGGCACCGACGCGCTATGCGACCGCAACCGGCAAAATCCGGACCGTGCGATTGCCCGACGGCACCAGCATGACGCTGGATGCGCAATCGCGGGCCGAGGTCGCGGTGCCCGGTGCCACGCGGCGGGTGTCCGTGGAGGCAGGCCGCGCGATGTTTGCGGTGGCCAAGGACCGGGCGCACCCGTTCGTCGTCACCGTCGGCAGCACCAGCGTGACCGCGCTCGGCACACATTTCTCGGTCGAACGTCGCGGCACCGACAATGTGGTGGCGCTGACCGAAGGGTCGGTACGGGTCACGGCGCCGGCCGGCACGCGGACGCTGTCGCCGGGCGAGGTGCTGACGGTGGGGCAGGGGCGCCTGTCGGTCACCACGGGCGCCGATGACGAAAGCAGATGGGTCGACGGGCAACTGGTGTTCGCCGCGGTGCCGCTCGGTCAGGTGGCGGAAACGCTCAACCGTTACCATGCGCGCCGGCTGGTGATCCGCGATGCGGCGCTGGCGGCGCAGCCCTATAGCGGCGCGCTGCGCACCGCCGACGGCGACGATGCGCTGATCGCCGCACTGACCGCAACCGGCATGGCGCGGATCGTGGCCCGCGACGACGCATCGGTGACGCTCGCCGCGCGCTGACGGGCATCAGGCAGCACCGCACGCAACGACGGTTCTTTGTGGTGGTGCGGATCGCGGCCTCGGCCCACACCACCATCCGATGTCCTCTTAGCTGCCGGCCGCGTCGCGATAGTCTAGCGGCGGTTGCCGGTCGCCGAGCATCGCCTGGTATTTGAAGTTTGCGCCCCGCTTGGCGGCGAATTCCTGCTTGGCCGCGGCGATGGTCGCCGGATTGCGGAACAGGTCCGCGGCGGTGAGTGCCAGCGTCTTGGCGGCGAGCACCGCCCCCTTCACCCCGATGCTGCTGCCCGCCGCGGCGACGTTCTGCCAGCTATGCCCCGCCGATCCGGGAATAAAGGTGGCGGTGGACAGGCCAACGGTGGGCGTCGTCCAGCTGACGTCGGCGACATCGGTCGATCCGCCAAGCGCATCGTCCGCGATCACCGCGGGCACGATGGTGCCGACGCTGTCGATCGAGGGCGGGTTGGTCATGCTTTTCTGCAGGGTGGTGGCGAACGCCTTTTCCTCGGGCGTCCAGCTGATCGTGCCGGCGGTGTGTAGGCTGCGGTCCATCACCGCCATCAACGCGGCGTTGGGCAGCAGCGAATAGACGCCGCCCGTGATTTCCCAGTCCACCTTGGTCTGGGTACCCAGGGCCGCCCCCTGCGCCGCCTGCGTCACCCATTGCCAGGTGTCCTTGACGATCTGCGGATCGGTGTGGCGAACGTAATAATAGACTTCCGCCTCGTCGGGGACGACGTTGGGCGCCTTGCCGCCCTTGGTGATGACATAATGGATGCGGGTGCGGTCGGGGATGTGCTCGCGCATCAGGTTGGTCATCGCGTCCATCGCTTCCACCCCGTCGAGCGCGGAGCGGCCCTTGTCGGGATTGCCCGCGGCATGCGCGGACTTGCCGTGGAAGCGGAACTTGCCCGAAATGTTGGCCATGGACGGGCCCTGCACCGCAGAATTTGCGTTGCCCGGATGCCAGTGCAGCACGGTGTCGACATCGTTGAACAGGCCCGCGCGCACCATGTACACCTTCCCCGACCCGCCTTCTTCGGCCGGGGTGCCATAGACGCGGATCTCGCCCGCAACCTTGTTCTTCACCATCCATTCCTTGACCGCGATCGCGGCATAGGTGCTGGCGGCGCCGAACAGATTGTGGCCGCAGCCATGCCCCGCGGGACCGGTGCCCGGTGCACGGGTCGGCTGGGCGAGCTGTGACAAGCCGGGCAGCGCGTCATATTCGGCCAGCACGCCGATGACCGGGCCGTCACCCGACTTGAAGCTGGCGACAAAGGCGGTCGGTTCGCCCGCCACACCGGCGCGCACGGTGAAGCCCGCTGCCTTCAGCCGCGATTGCAGCAGCGCGGTGCTTTGCGTCTCCTTGTAGCCGACCTCGGCATAGTTCCAGATCTGGAGCGCGGTGTCGCCGATCGCCCTTTCGTTGGCGACCACGTTGGCGAGCACCTGCTGGCTGTCCGCAGCAGCGAGCGGTTCGCCCAGGGCAGGGGCGGATACGGCCGACAGGGCCGCGGCGAACAGGGATACAGTCTTCATGGTTGATGCCTTTCCCGATCAGAACTTCTTGGTCGCGCCGATGAAGAAATAGCGGCCGATCACGTCGTAGTTCTGCGCGTCGTAATTGCCCTCGGTATCGCCGACCTGCGGCGGTTTCCGGTTGAACAGGTTGGTCGCGCCCAGCCGGAATTGAGTGCTGTCGTCGATGTCGAAGCGGGCGTTGAGGTCGAAGACGTTGTACGCGTCCACCCCGCGCGTCGTGCTGGTGGGCGAGACGACCTTGGCCGAATTGATCATCTTGTCGATGTAGCGCCAGCGCAGGCCAAGGCTGGCCTGGCCCAAAGTGTAGGTCAGCGACGTGATCGACTTCCAGCGCGGATGCGCGATGCCCGCGGTGCTTTCGACGCCGATGCCGATCGACCCGGCGTAATCATAGGTCGGCGCCCCCGCGATCGACTGCACCTCGAACTTGTCGAGATAGCTCACCGCCGCGTTGAGCGCGATCGATCCCGGATCGCCGCCCAGCCCCAGCTCGTCCAACCCGAACCGCCAGTCGAACTGGAAATCGATGCCCTGCACATTGTAGGTGCCAAGGTTCAGCAGCGGCTGCTGCGGATTAACCGGCACGCCCGATGCGGGGTTGCGGGTGATCAGCGAGCAATAATAATTGTTCGGGTTGAAGGTCGGATTGTTGCCACCCGAATTGTAGCAGAACTGGAACGCCTGACCGACCGACAGCGGGCCGACCGCGTCGCTGATCTTGATCTTGTAGAAGTCGACCGACAGCGACAGGTTGCGCATCATGCCACCGAACGGCGACTGGATCACCGCGCCCGCCGAATAGGTATCGGCGGTTTCCTCCTTCAGGTCGGGATTGCCGCCCGTCAGCGCGAAGACCTGCGCGGTGCCGAGTTGGTAGCTGTCGATGATCGCATTGGGAATGCCCTGCGCCAGGCACAGGCTGCGCACCTGCCCCGCATTCCCGCCGCGGCGGTAGGACGAGCGCACGTCGCACGGATCGCCGTTGGTCGTGGTCGCGGTTGCGGTGCCGATCCCGACCGATCCGGTCGAGACGGGGGCATAGAGTTCCCCCACGCTGGGTGCGCGGATCGCGCGATTGTACCCGCCGCGCAGCCGCAGCGCGTCGAACACTTTCCACGTCGCATCGGCCTTGTACGCGTGGACCCCGCCGACCGAATTGTAGTTGGAGTAACGGTAGCCGAGATCGAGGTCGAACTGCTGCACCAGCGGGATGTCGCTGAGCACGGGGACCAGCAGCTCGCCATAGACCTCCTTGGTGTTGACCGCGCCGGAGGCGGGGCGCAGCACGCTATAGCCAAGGATGTCGCTGGTGCCGTCGGGCTGGGCGAGCGCGGAATCGGGTTCGAAGCCGTAGGAATTGTAGCGGTAATCGGCACCCGCGGCGAAGCGGACCTCACCCGCGGGCAGGCTGAACAGCCCGCCCTGGATGTTGCCCTCCACCGTGCGCTGCTTCAGCTCGTTGGTGTTGAGCGTGCGGCGCGAAATATAGTCGATGCACGCCTGCGACGGGGTGACGTTGCCGAAGGGGTTGAACCCGCCGGCGCACAATTCGGTGCCACCCGTGGGCGAGTTGAGCAGCCGCGACAGTGCGGATGCGCTGGCCCCGCCGCGTTGTTCGTTCTGGAACTTGGCCTGGCTGGTGGAGCCGTACAGGTCCCAGGTCCAGTCCTTTACCCCGATCTTGCCCGAGAGGCCGGCCGTGACCTGCCACACGTCATAGTCATAGCCCTGAAGCCGCGGCCCCAGGATGCTGAACGCCTTGTAGAAGGTGAAAGGCGCGTTCGGCGTCTGGCGGGATGCGAGAATGGAGCGGAAGGCCGGCGTGACGAACGGGTTGGTGACGGGAACCGACAGGCCGTACACGTTGGACGCCAGCGTCGGGTTGGTGACGCCGAGCGAGGTATAGGTGGTGTAGGTCGCCTGCACGAACGCCTTCACCGCATCGCTGAGGTCGTAATCCACCTTGCCGAAGATCGACCAGCGTTCGAGATCGGCCTGAAGCGAACCGCCGTTGTAGCCGAAGTTGATCTGCTGCGAATTGGTGCCGGAGTTGACGATATACGCCTCGTCCGTCTGCGGATCGCGGAAATTGTAGACCGGCACGCCGGAGGTGGAGAACAGCGTCTGGTCGGTGTTGAAGCCGATCTGCCCGGTGTAGCGGCCAGCGGCATTGCCGGTCAGCGCGGGCACGCCGTATCCGGCGAATACCGCGTTCACCGCGGCAAGCGTCGGGGTATTGGCGCCGAAGATGGTGTTGCCCTGCGGAATGGTCGAAAGGCCCGGCGTCGACTGGCGGAAGGCGTAATAATCGCGCTTTGCCTGAATGGCGCGATCACGCTTGGTATAATCCACCGACAGCACTGCGCTGCCGCGATCGTCGGCGAAGCGCGACCCGGCGGTGGCGGTGATGCGATAGGTGTTGCCGTCGCCATAGTCGCTGACGCCGGTCTGGCCGGACAATTCCAGTCCCTTGAAATTGCGCTTCAGCCGGAAGTTCACGACACCCGCGGTCGCATCCGAGCCATAGGTGGTGGAGGCACCGCCGGTGATGACCTCGATATTCTCGATCAGCGCCTCGGGAATGATGTTGAGGTCGACCGAACCGTCGGGGTTCGACGGCTGGATGCGCCGGCCGTCGAGCAGCAGCAACGTGCGCTTCGATCCCAGGCCGCGCAGCGAGGCATAGGCCTGGCCGCCATTGAGGCCGGTCGAGGTGGAGCCGGCATTGGCTTGGCCGAACGCGCCGGAGAATTGCGGCAATTGGGTGAGGGTGCTTTCCACCGTGACGCGGCCGGTGTTCTCGATCGCAGCCTGCCCGACCGACACGATGGGCGAGTTGGAGACGTAATCGGGGCGCGCGATGCGTGATCCGGTCACCACGATGTCGTCGGCGGGCGGGGGCGGACCGGCGGGGTCCTGCGCGGCCGCATCGACCACCGCGGCGGGCGGGTTCTCGTCCGTCGGCACCGACACCTGCGCCGAAGCCTGGGCGGCAAGAAGGGCGAGCGGGGCGGTACCGGCCGCGAGGAGCGCGCGGCGCATGCAACGCGAGGTGAGACGCTGGTTCATGGTCGATTTCCCTGGATGCGCCACCTCGTTGCGGGCGGCTGTCATGTCGGGAGACGCAGGAGTTCAGCGTGACCTCACCTGATATGAGTAAAAAAGTTCCAATGATATTGTATATCACGCAATAAAATGGCGCCGGTGTCGTGTTCGGCACCATTTTGGCATCATTGCTGACGCATCGGCATTATCTGGTTGCGCTGGCCGGCCCGTACAGCAGGCCGTTGAACAGGAGCTTGAACGTCGCATAGGGCTGCGCGCGCTGCGTCACCTCCGGCCCCATCGCGAACAGCTTGCCGCGGCCAAGGTCGACCTGGCTGACCGCCACCGTGCCCTTCAGCTTCTCCTGCCCCACGGCCCAGCCGCTGCGCAGCGGGGTGGTGCTGTCGAAGGTGACGATCGGGGTCGCGCCCGCCGCGGGGACGAAGGGCTGGCTTTCGTCGAAGAACATGTCGACTTCCGGCGTCATGCCGAAGGCGAGCGGCTTGGTATTGTCGACCCGCGCCGCGATCAGCGATCCGGGGATGTAGAATTCCTTGTGGTCCAGCGCGGCAAGCGTGCCGTCGGCGCGCTTGGTCACCAGGGCGGGGGTGATCGCGGGCGAGAGCATGGACGCCAGCGTGTTGGCGCTGCCCACGGTGATGACGGTGCCCCCTGCGTTTGCGAACGCCTGGATCGCCGGCAGCGACTTGTCGCGCGTCACCTCGCCCAGCCAGCCGCGGTAATCGGCCGGAATGTCCTTTGCCTCGGGCATGGCGTAGCGATAGCCGCCCGGATAGGCACCGCCACGCGTCACCGGCACCGTGCCGTCCGCGAAGACCAGGGCGTCGTAGCGGGCGTTCAGGTTGCCGGCGTCGATCTCCTGCGGGTACACGACCTGGAACGGGAATTCGTACTGCTCCAGCAGCCAGCGGGTCCAGCCGGCCGGCATGACGCCGCCATAGCGATCGACCAGGCCGACGCGGACCGGTTTCAGGGCAACCGTGGCGCCGGTGGGCGCGCGCGCGACCTTGTAGGCGTCGACGCCAAGCGGTGCGGCCTCGGCGATGATCGACGCGGCCTGCGGGGAGGCGGGGATCCAAAGCGCACCCGGCGCCATCTTTACCCTGCCTGCGCTGGTCGCGCCGGTGATCCACGACACCGGCACGCCCGCCTTCAACAGGCGATTGGTGAGGATAAATCCGTTGTTGGTTTCGTGCCCGACGATCCAGCCGGCATTGCCCGACCCGAGCACGCGGCCCAGCGGAGGCGACAGCAGGTCCGCCGTGACGGGCGTCAGCTTCGCAGGCACCGCATCCAGCACGCGGTCGAACTGCACGCCCATCTGATAGGCGAGGGTGTAGCCGGTGATGTCATAGGGTGCCTTGGGCGGACCGCCGGGATATTCCGCATCGTGCGGATGATCCTGCGGCTCGAACATGTCGAGGACGTGCGGGCGATACGCCTGCGCGGTGCGCACCACATAGCTGCCGGCGGGATAGCGCTTGCCCCCTGCGGTAAAGGCGGCGTCCGCGCGCTCCACGTCGACGCCGTTCTTCAGCAGGGTGTTGAGGAACGCGATGGTGGTGGGCATGTCGCGCTGCGTGGGCGGCAGGACATAGGCGCGCGGATCGCGCCGGGCGGGATCGTGCAGCACCTTGGCATAAAGGTCCGGTGCGACCATGCCTTCGCGCGCTCGGCTGTTGTAGCCGACATAGCCCTCGTCCGCCTTGTTCGCCTTGCCGGCTTCCTTCAGCGCGTCGACGTCCTTCGGCGTCACCGTCCAGCTGTCGCTATTGCCGCGGGCGATCGCCTGGTTGCCCATGCGCCAGATGTTCATCAGCAGCCGCTCGCGATTGCGCGCAGCATAATCCATCACCGCGCGGTCGAGCGACCATTGATATTCCAGGCTGTCGCGCAGATGCCAGTCGCCCGGCGCGATCGGCAGCGTTTCGTCGTTGCGCGCCAATTGGGTGTCGGCGATCAGCGGGATCTTCTCGGGCGTCGGCCCGCCGATGATCTCGGTCAGCAGCCCGATCGAATTGTGGAAATAGGCGATCGAACGGACCATGCCGTTGTGCCAGGTGGAATAAGGCGCCACGGACCGCGCACCCGACCCCGGTTTGTTTTCCGCCACCAGCCGGCTGTGCATCGCCGCGCCGACCTCCTGCAGCTCGTTCATCACGAGCGGCGCGTAATTGTAGTTGAAGGGATCGCGGAACGGCGGAACGAAGACCACCATGCCGGCCGGCCCGGTCTGGTGCTGGTTGAAGATGATCTGGGGAAACCATTCGCGAAAGAACACGCGGTTCATCGCCGTCGTCTCGGGCATCTGCGACATGAAGCTGTCGCGATTGTTATCGTGACCGACGTATTTGTGGTACAATCGCGGAATGGTGCGGAATTCGCGGTCCTTGGGATCCTTGTTGCGCATGTACCAGTCCGCGACGAGCTGAAGCCCGTCGGGATTGTCTTGCCCGAACAATACGATCGTCTCGTCCAGGATGCGCTTCGTTTCCGCGTCCTGGCCGGTCAGCATGCGGTAGAGGACGTGGATCTGGCTTTGCGTCGTCACCGTCTCGGTCGCGTGCAGCCCGGCGTCGATCCACACCACCGCGCGGCCCTGCGCGGCCAGTGCCTTTGCCTCGTCCTCGCTCACCCCGTCCGCCTTGGCGAGGCGGCGGGCGATGTCGCGATACTGGTCGAGCTTCGCGAGGTTCGCCGACGACGACACGATCGCCATCCACATGGTCCGCCCTTCCGCGGACTTGCCGATGTCGACCAGCTTGATCCGGTCGGACGTTGCGGCGAGCGACTTCAGGTATTTTTCGTACGCGTCGTAATTGGCGAGATAATAATCGCTGCCCGGCTCGGTCGGAAACGCCTCGGCCGGGGAGGGGATGGCGCCGGGCGCCTTGGGGGTGATCGAATCGGCCTGCGCCGGGATGCTGACGGAAAGCGCCAGCGCCGCGGCGCCGAGCAGGAACGCAGGTTTCATCGCTTCAATCCCCCGATCGATCATGTGTTCGTTTTCACCCATGACGCACGGATCGTGCCCGACCGCACCTCCAATCAGTGATTTTATTTCACGCTGGTACCACGTCGAAGGCGACCGTGAGCCGCGCGGCCTCTCCGCCGAACGGCTCCGTGCCGTGCCAAAGACATGACGGAAACAGCGCCAGCAACCCGGGCTGCGGCCGGACGTGCCGTATCGGCTCCTGCGGGCGGGCCAGCGGGATGCCCGCGCGACCGAAGGCAAGCCACCCCTCCGGCTCACGCGCGACCGCATCGGGCAGCGCGACGTAGAAGGCGCTCGACAGCCAGCCGGCGGGATGGACGTGATCTGTGTGGAAACCGCCCGGCAGCAGCCGCACCGACCAGGCACCGGCAAAGCGCCAGCGGCCGGTATTGCGGCGCCGCACCGGATCGTCGCCATGGCCGAGCGCCGCGACCCGGCGGTCGATCTCCTGTTCCAGCGTGGCGAACAGCGCGCGAATGGCCGGCGTGTCGACGCGGGTCAGGTCCACCTGCGTCTGACTGCCATGGCGCAGCGACTGTTCGAGCGGGTGGGTGTGCCAGGCATGAAGCGCGGCAAGCGCGTCGGCAAGGTCGGCGAGAAACGTCGCGCGATCGCGCCAGCCTTCAGGCGTGTCGACGATCCCGGCGGAAACGAGCGCGGGGTCGTCCAGCGCGCCGGCCTGCGGATCGCCCGCCAGCCGCCATGCGGTGTGGAGCAGCGACAAAGCCGACTGATCGTCCGGGTGCGCGGCGACGATGCGCGCGGCGAGTGCGCTGGCCTCTGCCACGCGGTCGAGGTGCAGCAACGCCTCCACCGCCGCGCGTGCGGCGTCGGCCGACCCGGGCGCCGCCTGAAGCGCGGCCGTCGCATGGGCGAGCTGCGCCGCAGGATCGCCGATCCGCCCGGCCAGACCGGCAGCCATCAGGTGCAGCGCGGGCATGACCGGTGCGGCTTTGGCCAGCGCGGCTCTGGTCACCGCCAGCGCGCGATGTGCATCGCCGGAAGCGAGCAGCACGGCCGCGCGGACCAGGGCAAGGTCGGGCGTGTCGGGTGCGGCGTTCAGCGCGCGCATCGCCGCGGCGGGATCGGCGCTGCGCATCCAGCGCAGTTGCGCCAGGTCGCGATGCGCCACCGCATAATCGGGGCGGCGCCGCAGCGCCTGTGCGAACGCTGCCTCCGCCGCATCGAGCCGGCCCAGCCCCTGCAACGCGCGGGCATGGACCAGCCACGTCTCCGGTGCCTCGCCGCCCTTCGCAAAGGCCCTCCCACTCGCCTCCACAGCCCCCGCAAAATCCCCAAGATCGCCGAGCGTGGAGGCCAGATTATGCTCCGCAACCGCACTATTCGGCCGCGCGGCCGCGGCGCGGGCATAGGCGCGGGCGGCACCGGGCAGGTCGCCCGCCGCCTTCAGCGCGGCTGCTTGTGCGGCCCAGTCGGGCGGTGGAACATTGGTGGTCACGATCGGAATGTAACGACACCCGGCGAGCCACGTCGATGCCAAAGGTGCCGTGGCGTAGCATCGTGCCGGCGACCGGTTTGCCGGTCTGTGATGAATTATCTGAATCAGTGGGCTTTTGCGCTTTCGTTCCGCCGGCGCGCGACTCATGAACAAGGCCATGCCGATCGCGCGCGAACATCGCTGGCTGTATCCGATCGACTGGCGCGAGTTGTCGGACCTGGTCCGGTTCACCCGTGCCAAGGGGCGGTGCGAACATTGCCGGCGCCCGCAGTCCAACGGCATCTCCGAGGCCTTCGTGCACACGCTCAAACGCGATTACGTCCGCGTCTCGCCTCTGCCCGATGCGCTCACCGCGTTGACATCGCTGGCCGGATGGATCGAGGACTACAACGACAACCACCCGCACTCAGGACTCAAAATGCGTTCGCCGCGCGAGCATCGCGCACTGGTTTCTGCAACCGCTTAAATCCGTCCGGCGAAACGGGGGGGCCAGATCACTAGGCAGGCCCACTGCTGCACATGCTCGTTATACGATAAGACTTGTTACGTAGGCATCACAAGGGGCAGGAGCAGTCACTCTGGTGCTGCCCTTGGGCAACGGCAGTCCCGAAACTCGATCCCAATCGGGACGGTCGCCGAGCTTAGCGTACGATTTTGACCATCCTCTCACCGGACCCCAAGAAGGAATGGGATAAGTCGAAGAAGGAGGCTCGCACAGGCAGGCTTGAGGAATGAGGCCGTGGGGGTCGCAGGATAGAAATTGTCGGCCGTCGCAAATATCCTAACTTTCGCGACAGCGCCCGCGACGCTCGTGTTCTCTCGTGTGCTGGTGTCGCAAAAGTCGGTTGCAGAACTTCAGGGTTCTGATACAGTTTTGCGACATGCTAATTGGCTACGCCCGTGTGTCCACCGACGACCAAGATCTCCGGCTGCAACGCGCCGCTTTGAAGGAGGCCGGATGCAAGCGGACGTTCGAAGAGAAGGTGTCGGGCGCGAAGCGTGACCGGCCCGAGCTGACCAAGATGATCGAGCAACTGCGCGACGATGACACGGTGGTGGTGACGCGGCTCGACCGACTGGCACGCTCCACCCGTGACCTGCTCGACATTGCCGAGAAGCTGAAAGAAGCCGGTGCCGGCCTGCGCTCGCTCGCCGAGCCCTGGGCGGATACGACCTCGCCTGCGGGCCGCATGGTGCTGACCGTGTTCGCTGGCATCGCCGAATTCGAGCGCGAGCTAATCCACCAGCGCACCAGCAGCGGGCGAGTGGCGGCTAAGGCGAGAGGAGTCCGCTTCGGCCGCCCACCCAAGCTCACTCCGGATCAGATCGCACTCGGCGAACGGTTGGTGAGCGAGGGCACATCGGTGCGCGAAGCCGCCAAGCTGCTCAAGTGCCACCATGCCACGCTCTACCGGGCGCTGACTGCCGCGGCATTGACCCCGTGATGCTGACCACTCCGCAGCCCGACGCGCCGGAGGGGGAGGCCTGATGCCAATCCGCCCCGAGCATGTGTTCCTATACCCGATCGACTGGCCGCAACTTTCGCACCACGTGCGCTTCGTGCGGGCAGGGGGTTGCTGCGAGCATTGCGGGCGCCCCCATGGGCAGAGGGTGTTCCATCTTCGAGATGGACGATGGTGGGACCGGAAACGGCATTGCTGGCGCAACGGCCAAGGTCGACGCGTGCGACGGCCGACAGAGAACATCCTGTTGCACGGTGCCTGGACCCCGGTGGTGCTAGCCTGTGCGCACCTCAACCACGATCCCAGTGAAAGCGCGCTCCACCAGCTGGCGGCACTCTGCCAGCGGTGCCACATGATCCATGACGGTCCCGAGCATCGGCGCCGGCGATGGAGGAACGCGCACTACCGACGCGCCCTCGGCGACCTGTTCTACGGTCCATATCCCCCCCTGGGGGCCGAATGGATCACACCCACTCCACTCAGCATGCTCGATAGCGGCCCAGCGTTCTATGCTTGGCTTCGGTGAAGAGCGGCTAGATCGTAGCTGCCGCCAGGTCCGCCGAAAACGGGCCGGCCCTTATTGCTTTGTTGGGTTTTCGCTCATATCTCGGGGGCAATCGAACCCGCCAGGCCTCTGCCCGCAAGGGTATGCACACTTGGCGGGTCTTTTTTTGCCCTGCTAAGCAGGATGGGTGCCACGCCCTTTCACAAAACCCGCGACGACGATCGCGCAGCAACTCCAACATCTCCAGGCCGAAGGCATGGCGATCCCCGACATGGCGCGGGCGGAGCACTGGTTACGCCATGTCAGCTACTACCGCCTGAGCGCCTACTGGCTGCCCTTCGAATATCCCAAGGGCAATCCTGGCCCCCGTTTCCTACCGGGCACCAGCTTCGATACCGTCACCGCCCTGTACGATTTTGACCGCCGCCTTCGGCTGCTAGTGCTCGATGCGATCGAGCGGATAGAAGTCGCTGTACGGGGTAGCTGGGCGTACGAGCTGGCGCAGCGATTTGGACCCCATGGCTATCTCGATGCGGCGCTCTACCATCATCCGGGTAAGTACCGCGACAACCTGACCCGCTTGGCCAACGACGTAGCAAGCTCGCCCGAGACGTACATCGACCATTACCGCCGGACCTACAGCACGCCGGCAATGCCGCCGGTGTGGATGGTGGCGGAGATGATGTCGTTCGGGCAGCTCTCCCGATGGTATGCGCTGCTCGACGATCGGGCGCTGCGCAACGCCATCGCCAAGCCCCTTGGTCTTCACGAGACAGTGATGGTGCCGCTCCTGAAACATCTCTCCACGATCCGAAACAGCTGCGCGCATCATGCCCGGCTTTGGAACCGCGGTTTTTTGCTGCGCATGCGGGTGCCCTTCAAGCCGGCGGCCCTCGTCAGCACGCTTGAACCGCCCGCAGCCCATGCTCCAGCCCAGCTCTACAACGCCCTGGTCCTCATCGTTTACCTGTTGAGGCAGGTCGCACCGGCATCGGTCTGGCGGGAGGAGCTGACGGCGTTGCTCGCCCAACACCCAACGGGCGATCTGGCGGCAATGGGGTTTCCCCAAGGCTGGGTAGCTAGGCCCTTGTGGCTTTGAGGCTCCCCTGTCCTTGGCGGTCAAAACCCTCCGGTTATGACACCAGCAACCTAAGCTCGCTCTGTATCCGCCGCAGGGCCTTTCAATCCTGGCGGCGGCAGGTCGGCATCCGGATCGCGTCCCTGTAGCTTGTCTAGGAGACGCATAGCCGGCGTGACGGTCAGCCCGTGGAGGAGGATGGAAAACAGCGCCACCAATCCTACGATGGCCCACAGCCGCTCGCCTCCGGCAAGCTCAACGTGGTTCAGCGCATAAGCCAGGTAATAGAAGGAGCCGACACCGCGGATGCCAAAGAAGGCAAGGGTCATCTTCTCGGAGAGGTCTGCCCGCAAACCGGCAAGCCCTATCAGGCCGGTAACGGGCCGCACGACGAGGATAATGATCGCAGCGGCCAGTACATCTACCCAACCAATCGGTTGAAGGAGCCCACTGACCAGCGCACCACCGAACAGGATCAGGAGCACCATCATGCCGATGCGCTCCACCTGTTCGGTGATGTCGTGCATCTCGCGGTTGAACTCATGATCGCGATGCGAGCGGCGAAGCGTCAATGCGGTGATGAAGACAGCCAGAAAGCCGTAGCAGTTGAGCAGCTCGGTCACGCCGTAGGAGACGAAAGTCGCGGCAATGGCGATCAGGCCATCCCCGGTCTGAGCCAGCTTGGTTTCCGCTGGCACGTGAAAGGTCAGCCAGCCGAACAGGCGGCCGATCAACCAACCGCCGACGACACCCACGCCGATTTCCCACAAAACACTATGGAACACCCATTCGCGCGCCCAAGGCTCTCCGGTGCTCGCCGAAATGCCCAGCGCGATAGCGAGGTTGACGAACGGAAAGGCAAAACCGTCGTTCAGGCCCGCTTCTGACGTTAAACCGAAGCGCACCTCATCTTCCTCTCCGGTCTTGGGAGGACCGACCTGCACGTCTGACGCGAGCACGGGATCAGTGGGAGCGAGGCAAGCCCCAAGCAGAAGCGCCGCGATCCATGACAGGCCCAAGCCCCAGCCTCCGATCGCCGTGATCGCCGCGATGCTGAGGGGCATCGTGACCGCAAGCAGCCGCCAGGTCACATTCCATCGGCGCCAGCTGAATACGCGATCCAGCTTCAGGCCTGCGCCCATCAGCGCGATGATAACGATGAACTCGGTGAAGCGCTCGGTGATGTCGGCGTAAGACAGCGGCAAAGGCCGCAGCGACACAGCCGGCAACGAGAAGACCGCGGCTCCGATCCCGATACAGATGATCGGCAGCGACAGCGGCAATCGTTTCAACGCAAGCGGCAGCCATGCTACGAGGGCGATCAGGACTCCGGCACCTGTCAGCCAGAGGATATAGGGTTCAGGCGATGAAAAGCTGGGCACCTGCGCCGCTCTCCAGGCAGTAGCGCGTTCCGAGCGCTTCAGATGGATGTCGCATCAGCCTGGCGGAATGAGCAGACAGGGACCGAACACAGCCTGGCTCCCAGTTCATTACGCGAGACCTCTTGCGGGCCTTTGTTACTGTCGCTGCCGAATTGCGTCAGCACGATCTTCCGTCGCATCCGCCTTCTTCTCGGCAGTCGCGCGAACCCTGCGGGCTTCTTCTTCCAAGGCATCCGCCCGCTGATCGGCTTCGCTGCGAACGGCGTCCGCCTGGTCCTCGGCGGCGTCCGCACGTGCTTCGATCGCCTCGTTCAGACTGTAAGCGGCACGATCCTGGGCTTCCCCCGTCCGCTCCGCCGGCCCTTTCTCGATCGTATCCTCGCTCGATACGACACCTGCGTTGGCGTCGGCCTGCTCGCCGGCATCCTCGCGGGGGCCGTCACAGGCCCCCACGAACGCGATCAGTGCCAGCCCGACGAGCTGGAGGCGTAGCCCTCGTCTCATGACTGCGGTTCCTCGCTCGGCGTCGAACTGCCCGGACGGAGGGTGGTGCTCGACTGCGGCGCGATCGGCGGATGGGGTGTTGCGGCCGAGCCGCTGAGACGCTGAACGAGCTTAGCAGCGGCATCCCGTCCGCCGAGACCGAAGGCGAGCGCGAAAGCGACAGCGATGGCACCCAGGATCAGGCCGAAGGCGAGATTGATAATGTCGTCGGCGAGACCCATGAAGCGCAGGCCGATGGCGGTGCCGAGCACGATAATCGCAACGTGCACGATCTTCGCGGTCAGCTCGGCATTGGCCCCGCCGCCCGCGCGCACGACCGTCGACACCAGCTTTGCGATGGCGATGGCTGCGGCGATGATGACGGCACCGAAAACGACCGAGCCGAGCAGGGTCAGGATCTCCGCCATCATGCGCGAGCCGTAGGCGAAGTTGAGTTGCCGGAACGCCTCCATCAGGCCGAAGATGATGATGGCGACGAACACGGCGTTACCCAGCAGCTTGGATGGCACTAGCCCTGGCGTCGCGGAGGCCCCTGCGGAAGTTGACGGAACCCCGGCCGCCGGCGTCGTGCTTGAGGGGAACACGCCGAGCGCGCTGATCGTGCGATCGAAGCCGGTGCCGCTCAGGAATTGGCTGAGGAGTTGCGACGCGAACCGGCCGATCACATAGGCGAGCGCGAGAATGATCGCGGCTGCGACAACGTGCGGGATGCTGTCGAGGATGATGCGGAGCATCGCGGTCGCCGGATCGGAGATTGCGCGGATGTTGAGCTGATCGAGCGCGGCGATCGCGACCGGGATAATGATGAGCGCGAAGACGATCCCGCCGACCATCCGCGGCAGCGTCGTGGGATCGGCCTTGGCCATCCCGGCGCGTTCGGCGAGCTGCTCGGTGCGGGCGGCTGTCAGCACCGCCTCCACCGCCTTCTTGGCGACGCTGGCGACGATGTAGCCGACGAAGAAGATCAGCCCTGCGCCGATGATGTTGGGGATGGCGGCGCCGAACTGGTTGAGCATTCGGCCGACCGGGCTGGTGGCAGCGGCCAGGCCAAGCGGCTGAGCGGCAAGCACGAGCGCGATCAGGATCACGATCCAGAAGGCCGCATCACCGACCTGGGCACCGACGCTCTTGGGGTTGCGGCCCGTCTCGGGAATACCGGACTGCCGGTGCGCGTGACGCGCCAGCGGCGTCTTGTTGACCAGCGCGGCGACGCCCCACTTGGCGGCCCTCGCCAAAAGGTAGCCGATCAGGAGGATGACGGCCGCGGCAAGAACGCGCGGCCCCCACTCCTGTAGGTAAAGAACGGCGGTGTCGCCGAAGTTGCGGGTGCCGGCGACCATGCCGTCCGCTGTCACATAGTTCGGGTTCATCGCCGTCTCCCTGTTGGCAAAGCATGTGAGCCCGGCACAGGCTCTCACCTGCGCCGGGCTCCACCGACTAGATACGCTTGTCGGTGTCGCGGAAGGTCGAGCCGCGGGTCTCGACGTCGGTGTCGCGGTCGACCTCGACGTCGGTACGGCGCACGGTGTCGTCGACTTCCTCGACATGCTCCTCGGCCGTCTTGGAGACCACGACCTCCTCAACGACGCGGGCGGTCTTGCCAACCACCGCTTCCTCGCCGGTCGCGGTCATGTCGATCGTCCGCTCGCGGAAGGCGTCCGTATCGGCCGCGGAGAGCGGCTGATCGACCGAACGGCGCTCCACGTTGACGCGCTCGTTGCGGAGACGAATCTGCTCGTGAACCGGCGTCTCGGTCACATAGGAGCGGACGCGCACCCCGCCGCGGCTGACGTCGCGCTTGCCGACGACCAGTTGCTCCTCGACGATCGGGACCACCTCTTCCTGCTCGGCCTTGTGGCCGGCGGTCTCGCGACGGTCGAAGCTGCCGAGAGCGGCCCCGGTCGCACCGGCACCGGCGGCCGGATAATCCCAGCCCGACGAACGCCACTGGCTCGAACGGTCGTCGATGTCGATCGAGTTGGCCTCTTCGAGCACGCGCACCGCCTCATCGATGCAATCGTCATCGACGTCGGCGGTCAGCAGCGCACCGCCACGGCGCACGCCTTCCTCATAGGTGTGGCGATCCTCATCGGGGACGAACGCGTTCTTGATCGAGTCCCAGAAGCCGCGGTCCTCATGGGTCGAATAGCCGATCTCCTTGTAGCCGGCGCTCGACTTGTCGTGAATGTGGATGTGGTCGGCATCGACCCGCGCGCTCTTGAGCCGGTCCTTGGCTGCCTCGGCGTCGGCGCGGCTGTCGAACAGGGCTGTGATGGTGCTGGACATGATCTTACTCCTGCGATTGAAAACGGATTGGCGACTTACCTCGCCGTCACGACGAGTTCGGTGCGGCGGTTCTCGAAGCGACCGCCAGCGGTAGCGTTGGTGTCAACCGGATCAGTCTCGCCGCCGGAGACTGTCTCGATGCGGCCGGCGTTGATCCCTTGCGCGACCAGCGCCGACTTGACGCTATCGGCACGAGCTTTGCCGAGCGCCATGTTGGCTGCATCGGTGCCGCGCGCGTCGGCGTAGCCGGCGATGCGGATTCGGGCGTTCGGATATTGCTTGAGGGTCGCGGCCACCTCGTTCACCTCGGCAGCATCGGCGGGTCGGATATTGCTCTTGGCGGTGTCGAAGTTGAGCTTCTCGAAGGTGAAGGTGCGGGGAAGCGGCTCCGTGCCGGCCAGATAGGTGCCGAGACCGGACGTGCCGACCAGCGCGTCAGCGGACCCGGCGTTCGGGGTTGCCGCGACCACCTCGGTCGGGGTGGCCGTGGGAGCGGGAGCGACAGCAGCGGTGTCCTCACGGTTGCAGCGGCTCAGAGCGAACAGCAACGCCAGAATCCCGAGCGCAAGCAGCAACCAGGGGAGCCAGTTGAAGCCCTTGTTCTTCTCGATATGGATGTGACTCGGCGCGCCTTCCGGCCTGTCATCATTAGGTCCTGCCATGAACATCCTCCTGGGTTTTGGTGAGATCAGTGCGGTCGACGTCGACGCGGGTGCGTCTGAGCGTGGTCGGCAGCTCGACCGCCTCCGCCACCGCCGACCGGAAGATGTGGACCTCCTCGACGAGGAAAAGCCGCTTCTCGACAACCAATCGCTCCTCGATCACGGGAATGATGGTGACGCCGTTCTCCTCACGGACAGCGGGGGCTCGATCGACCTCGCGTTCGACCGCTACGCGCCTGATCTCGACGTGCTCGCGCCGAACCTCGTCACGAACAACGACCTGCTCCTGCTCGGGCACGGTGCGGACCGTGACATGCTCGACGTCGGTCGCACGTTTGGTAACGTGCGCCTCCTCCTCAATGATCGGTAGGCGAATGTCGTCGGGCATGCCTGTCCTTCAGCTTTGCCACCTAACGCCGCCGAACCTTTAAAGTGTCCCGGAGCTAACTCTTTCCGGGTTGATCGAGCTGGTAGTTTGCTACTACCGGTGCAGTAGTTCTCGCCGAGCCGTTCATTATCTGCGAGGAACATCATCCTATGGCGCGGCGCTCTACCGGCATGGCCAATCCGCTCTCCCGTGTTCTCGCACGCGACACGTTGACCCACCTCGAACAATT
This sequence comes from Sphingomonas sp. ACRSK, assembly GCF_022346685.1. Classification (NCBI taxonomy): domain Bacteria; kingdom Pseudomonadati; phylum Pseudomonadota; class Alphaproteobacteria; order Sphingomonadales; family Sphingomonadaceae; genus Sphingomonas; species Sphingomonas sp. ACRSK. The sequence goes on from NZ_JAKRNR010000028.1 coordinate 19,968, forward strand.
GATTGGCGGCATGACGGCCGGCGTCATCCTGATCGACCTGGCCGGAACGATCATCTGGGCCAATGATGCTGCGCTGGCGATGCACGGCGTCAACAAGCTCGAAGGGCTCGGTGGCAACGCCGACACCTATGCGCAGCGGTTCGCGCTCCGGTTCCGCAACGGGCACCGGCTCGCCAACCGCGAATATCCTGTCATCCGCATGTTGGCGGGCGAGAGCTTCCCGGACCTGGTGGTGGAGGTGAGTGCCGCCGGCAGCGATGAACGTCGTTGGACCCATCGGGTGCGCGACGTCGTGATGACCGGGGACGACGAAGAGCCGGACTGCCTCGCGCTCGTGATTCAGGACGTTTCCGAACAGTATGAAGCGGAGGCGCGGTTCGAGGCCATGTTCCAGGCCAACCCCGCGCCGGCGCTCATTATGCGGCTCTCGGATCAGCGATTTAGCCGGGCAAATCGCGGCTTTCTCGAAATGACCGGCTACCCCCGTCAGGTGGTCCAAGGGAACAGCCTCTACGATCTCGACATTCTCAACGGTGCCGAGCGAAAGGACTATGCCAGGCAGTGCCTTGCGGAAGGCCGGACGATCCCGCAGATGGAAGCGGAGCTGCCGCTGCCGGACGGCAATACCAAGCTCGTCATCATCGCCGGTCAGCCGATCGAAGTCGGCGACGACAAGTGCATGCTGTTTACCTTCGCCGATCTGGAGCCCCGCCGGAAAGCCGAACGGGCGCTTCGATCGAGCGAGACACACTTTCATACCCTGTTTGAGATGGCGCCCGTGGCGATGGTGCTGACTTCGCCCGACAGCCACCGCACAATGGACGTGAACGACGCGTTCGTTCGCCTCACTGGTCGCAGCTCGGCCGGCTCGATCGGCAGAGCCGCCGGCGATCCCGAGCTTTGGGCCGATCCGGCGCAGCGTGAGGAGGTGCAGCAGGAGCTGGATCGAAGCGGGGGCGTGCGCAACCGCGACGTCCGGCTGATCGATGCAGACGGGCAACCGGTCGACTGCCTCCTCTCGGCCGAGCGCATGGAGATCAGGGGCGACCGCTGCACGCTATGGCTTTATCAAGATATCACGGCGCGGCGGAAAAGCGAGCTGGAGCTGGCCGACGCGATCGAAGCGGTGATGAAGGATGCAAGCTGGTTTAGCCGGACCGTGATGGACAAGCTCGCAACCCTGCGTAATCCGCGCGCCGAAACCGCCACTGAGACCGCCGACCTGACGCCTCGTGAGCGTGAGGTGCTGGGGCTTATCTGCGAGGGCCTGGACGACAAGGTGATCGCGAAGCATTTGTCGCTTTCGGGAAACACGGTGCGAAACCACGTTGCCGGCATCTACGGAAAGATCGGTGTCAATCGGCGCGCCGCAGCCATTGCTTGGGCTCGGGAACGTGGCTTTGCCTAAAACAAATGCAACCGTGCGGCCGCAATCCAGTAATGGTCTTCAACAGCAATAGCCGGAGACCATGAGTCACTCACGAGGGGATCGGCAAAGCAAAGAAGGACAGCTATCATGCCAGATACCCCATATAATGATGCATTGGATGTTCTCGCCACGGCTCTGAAGGCAGGGCCTGCCGCTCTTGCGCACCAGAGCGGGCCGGCGGCCCGCACGAACTTCGTGGATCGGCTCACGACAATCGCGCACCGGCTTGATCTGGGCGGTCATGGCGGCGTGCAGGAGGTCTACGAGGCCGCCTCAATCATCGGTCGATTACAAAAGGGGCCGAAACGGCCAAAAGGTGAGGGTTGGTCGATCGAAGATCATCAGGCCATTGCCGATCTTGAGAAGGTGCAGATGAAGCTCGTCAAGCTCGCTAACGGTGTTCAGGAGTGAATGGCGATGAGTTCGTCTCTCTTGTGCCTGTCCATTCGGCCAATGAAGGCCGGTGCCTTACCGCCGTGATGGGGCTGGCGGGCGCTGAGGAGTCAGTGTCCTAGCGGGAGGAGCGGCCCGATGCGGCGATCATGCCGCCTCAGTCCGGTAGAGCTGCGCCTCACGGTTGATAAGGATATCGGCCAGGAACCAGTAGGCTTCGCCCCAGGCGTTCAGAATCTCATCGGTTGCCGCCTCGCCCAATATGTCGCGGATCGCCGGCAGCAGCGCGTTGGCGACCGCAGGATAATGTTCGGGCTTGATATGGGTCTCGACATGGCGCGCGGCGATGCGCTCGATCGCGGGTTTCAGCACGTCGAGCTTGTCCACATTCTGCGCAAAGGCGAGGATCGCCGCCGCGAGCCGCTTGGGCTGCGCGCCGGATTCGTGCGCGGCCATGTCAAACAGCGCCTTGATCTCCGGATCGACGAACAGGCGCTGATACATGCGCGTGGTAATCTCCACGCCGTGCTGCTGGAGCGCAGGCGCCGTAGCTTTTACCAAAGCCATTGTTTCGGGGGAAAGCGGTTTGGACATACAGACGTGCTCCGGATTTCAGGACCCTGACAAAAGAGACGATCAAAGTGGCGAGAGGGACCCGATCGAGCAAGGAGCGTGGGCCGGAGAGACAGGCATGCGCGATGAACCCAAGGCTTAGCGTCGGGGTATCCCATATCCGCATTCGATCATAGCTCGACCGCAGCCAGAGGAGCGAGCAAGGTCCACACGACGCCCGAGGCGGGAAACTCCATCTCGGCACGGCCGCGCAAGCTGCGGCTCACGGCCGTGCATATCAGCCGCGACCCAAAGCCCCGCCGCTCGGGCCTGACGACTGGCGGGCCACCCCGTTCGGCCCATTGCATCCAAAGCTCGGCTTCGGTGCCCGAATCCAGCACCTTCCATGTCAGCTCGATCGTGCCCGCCTCATTGGACAGGGCCCCATATTTGATCGCGTTCGTCGCCAGCTCGTGAAAGGCGAGGGTCAACGTCATCGCCGCCCTGGGACCGATCATGACCGTGGGGCCGTCGAGGCGAAGCCGCTCCGCGTAGAGGGTGAAGTGGCCCAGCGCATTTTCCGCCAGCGCGGGCAGGGGCGCCGCCTGCCAGTTGTGGGATAGAAGCTGCTCGGTCGCGTTGCCCAGCGCCTCCAATCGCTCGTCAATGGAAGATCGGGCGTCTTCGATCGAATCGGCCGCCTGCAAGCTCTGGCTGACAAGGGAACGAACGACAGTGAAAATGTTCCTGAACCGATGCTCAAGCTCACGAATCCGGGTTTCAGTATCGACCATAACTCTACGTGCCCCCTACCCGGCTACTTAGAGCAATCGGGAGCCCAGGACGAACATTTTGCACGTCCGCGTGGAGCACAGAGCCAGACGCCGCGTTATTGCGCTGGTCGGTGGGACGGCTGCGTAAGTGCTTGGTGCGACATGACTACACAAGGTGGGATCAGCGGCCTTCGCGTGCTGGTTGTCGAAGATGATTATTGGGTCGCGGCCACGCTGGTCGAGATAATAACCGAAGCAGGCGCGGAAGTTGTCGGCCCTGTCGATTGTGTGCGGGACGCCCTGACGGCGCTGGACTCGTCGCCTCATGTCGCCAGCCTCGATGTGCAACTTGGCTCCGAAACCTCGTTCCCGATCGCGGACGAACTGGACCGTCGTGGCGTGCCCTTCATCTTCGCCACGGGTGCGGCCAGCATGATCCCGGCTGCCCACGCCTCACGCCCGACCTTCCACAAGCCCGCTTCGCGCGAGCTGCTGATCGGGGCGCTTTCTGGCGCGCTCAACCCTGCCTAACAGGGCTGCTTCACTGACGCGATGCAAGAGGCTCAAAAGGAAACGCCCCCTCGTCGTCCAGCAGCTCGCCGGGTTGCATCGGGCCGGCTCCGGTCGCGGCGTCGATCGCGGCTTGCAAATGGACGGCGGTGGCCGTCGCGCCTCGGCCGCTCCGATCCAGTTGGGCCAATGCCATCCTCATAAGCGAGAGGGCTGTGTCGTCGTTCGTCATAGACATGCCTCGATGGGAACCCGGAGCCTTGACGGAACAAGGGTGTCCCGGTCTCGATCGGTCATTGCGCGGCCGATCTCCACGGCGTTCTTCCCGGCGCGCTTGACCGCGTACATGAGCTGATCGACCGCGTGCATCAACGAGGGTTCGTCACGCGGGGTATCAGGGTGAATCAGCAGCGCGCCCATGCTGCACGTCACCGGATGAGACGTGTCGGCCAGAACCGATGACAGGCGCTTGTGGAGCGAGCGGGCGAAATACACCCCTTCCTCGGCCGAATGGACGGGAAGCAAAAAGGCGAACTCGTCGCCGCCGATCCGGCCGAAATCGTCCTCGCGCCGGATGGTCTTCCGTGCGCCCTGCGCGAAGGCGCGCAGCACCTCGTCGCCGGCAACATGGCCGTGGCGGTTATTGATGCCCTTGAAATCGTCGAGATCGAGGATCGTGAGCAGGAAGGTTTGCCGGGCAGGCACCGCTAGATCGAGACGATGGATCACGCGCTCGCGGAACGTCTCCTTGTTGAGCGCATCGGTCATGCGGTCACGCACCGCCAGGTGGTGCTCCCGATCAAAGGACCGGCGGAAGCTGAGAACAATGGCGGCGACGATAACATAGGTGACGGCGCGCACGGCCATCCTTGCCCCGAGCAGGGCGGGGGAGAGCCCTGGAAGTTCGGCGAGATGCGGCACGACGGCGAGAACGGCCGCGACGATCGCCACCAGATAGCCAGCACGGCTTCCCAGCGCCCAGCAGGCGGCGCAGACGATCGGCATATAGAGCGGCGCGAGACCAATCCGGGGAAAATGCGCGTTCGCCAGCGCCAGCGCCGTGACGCTGAGGAGAATCGCGAACCAGGCGCGCTCACGCGGCAGGGAATGAAGGCGATCGGCGAGGCGGCCGACAGGCAGATGACTATTCACGCATGTCCTACTCGGTCAAAAGGTTCTCCAAGCTCATTCCCGTCCCAAGTGTTCCCGTGCAGCCGGCGGCACGCCCCATTTCGGGGACGTGCCGGCCACTGAACCGGTTGTGGTTTAGCTGAGGTCCTTTCCTTCCCATCCAAGCGGGGCAACGCTGCGCTGTTGCTGCAAGATGAGGAGGACGAGATGGCTAAGAAGATCACCAACCCGGCTTTGTCGGCGATGCGTGAGGCGGCGGAGGTTGAACCGGCGCGCGCTCGGGTTCGATGCCGGAGCGCTCGCCACACAGCCACCAAGTGCGAGGATGGCAAGAAGCGGGAATGACAAGGCTGTTTTGGGCATGGCTCTCCCTAGAGGCTTGGCCGCTGATCGTAGAAATCGACCTGCATCCGCATGGCTCCGAGCGGTTCGACGAAATGCGGCTGTTCCGGAAGCACCAGCCCTGGCCGATCGGGTGTAAGGATCACCTCAGAGGCCGGATCGAGACAGGTAAGCTTCAATCTCCCTTCGATGACCCGGATCACGCCCCACACACCGGCCTTGGTGCGATGCTCGGAGCGCAGGGCAGCGGGCAATGTCACCTCATCGAATATGGGCGTCGAGCGGTAGGGAAGCACCATTATTTCTATGCTCCTACTTGGATCGTGCATCGCACCGGCTGATCCGCCTTCCTTGCGGTCTGCCGGCATCCTTCGATCTTTTCTCGATTGTCGCGCAGCAACCTGTCGGCCGCGACAATCGCCTCCCAGCTCGGCCGCGATGCGCTCGCCATAAGATGCTGCCCGGCATCCCACGGTGTCGCCTCGGCAAGAACCCGCGTCGCCATGCGTTCGGGCCATTGCCAGCTCGCCGGCGCGATCTCGCGCGCGACCATACCGGGCAGGAAGGACCAGAGGAGGATGCCGATAAGTAACCCGCCCAGCCCGAACCATAGTTGACGGTTCTTTTGATCCCGCGCCGTCAGCGCCGATTGAACGACGGTGCGCAGCTCGCGCCCCTGCTGTTTCATCTCGTTGGTGGCGGTGGCGAGGGCGGCATGATCGGCGCTGCGAAGGTCGGCCGCCGCTCGATTGATCTGCGTCGAAACCTGCGCAGGCGTCATCGCCAGCGCCGGCGACTTCACGATGGCCGTCGTAACCTGGTCCAGGCGTCCGTTGATGCCGTCCAGCCCTTGGACGACATGCCCCAGCGTCTCGGAATAATCCGGCACGTCGATGCTGGTGCGCTCGGCCGCCAGTCCCTCGATGGCGCGGCGCATCAACGCTAGTTCGCCGCGCTGCTGCTCGACCGCAACGCGCACCTGCTCGAACGCCTCCGTTGCCGCGTCGCCGCCTTCCTCCCATTCCTCGTCCGCCATTGTCTCTCCTTATCGGCTCAATCCTCGGTCGCGGCCAATTTCCAGCGAACGGGTCAATTCCTGGCTGATCGGACGATCCCGACGCATCTCCAGCCCCAGCTCGGGCGCGCGCCGCCGCAGCACGGATTCGAGCTGCGGATCGCGATGCAGCCCTCCCGCCAAGCCATCCATCTTCTTGGCCGTGCGCTCCGCGCCGGCACGATCGCCGCTGCGCGCGAGCTCGGCCCGCTCGCGCGCCATGCCTTGCCAGCGCTCCACGAAGCGGTCGGCGCGCAGTTCGGGATTGGAACGGACCTGGGCTTCCTCGGCCATTGCCCGCGCCGCCCCGCCGGCTTTGCCTTCGGCCGCGTCGCGCACCAGTGCGGGGTTGCGCTCGAACGCGGACGACAAATCCCGGGCCGCCTGGGGGCGCACCCGATCGAGCGCGTCCCCGGCCTTCGCCAGCGCCTCTTTCTGGTGCGGGAGCACAGGCAAGCCCTTCTCGCGCATCCGGTCCATATCGGCCTGAGCGCGCGCATAGCGTTCGATCGCCTTGGCCTGATTGGGCGCGGGCGATCCCCGCTCGGAGCCGGTGTTAATCGGACCCCCTTTGCCGTCGCGCGCCGGCTCGGGCGACGTTGGTTTCGGGCGGAAGCCGGCGAACATGCCTTTGGCCTTCGCCTGTACTTTGGCGACCATCTCCCGCGCGAGTTCCGGGAACCGGATCTCGCGCCGCTCGGCGAACGCACGCACCCGGTCATGCTCGGCCGTAGCGCCCTCACGCCCATAGTCGCCGGCCATGTCCTTGGCGCGGTCACGCGACAGGACACGGGCGAGCTGACGCTGATCGGCAAAATCATCACGCCCATAGTGGAGCTGCGCCCCGTCACGGTGCCGCGACATGCCGACATAGGCCCCGTGCCGGTCCATCCCCGGCGTCGCCAGCACATGCGCGCGATCGACCGTCACGCCCTGCGATTTATGGATGGTCGCGGCATAGCCGTGATCGACAGCGGCATAGTCCTTGAGGTCGAACGCGACGCGGTTGCCGCCATCAAGCCTCACCGCCATGCGCCCCTCGCCCACCTGCTCCAGCGTGCCAAGCGTGCCGTTCTTCACCCCCATGCCACGCTCATTGCGCAGGAACATGATCCGGTCGCCGGCCGCGAAGTCACGCTGCCCCCGCTCAACGGTGATGCTGGTGTCAGCGCCCAGCCCGCCTGACGCGCGCACCCGCTCGCGCGCCTCCTGGTTCAGCTCGCGCACCTCGGCGTTGGTGTGGGTGAGGATGATCCGGGTCTTGTCCGGCTCGGCCTGGCGCTGGCAATCCCAGCCCTCGACCAGCTCGCCCCGCGCCGCCTCGCGCGTATCGGCTGCCTGCACCATGCCGTGATCGGCATAGGCGTGCAGCGCCTCGGCCGTCCTGCCCGTCGCCAGCGCGCGCGTGGCGTCTTTCTGCCAGTCCTCGCGCTGCCGGCGAACCTCGGTTATCTCGGCCGCGCCATGCCGCTCGGCGATCGACCGGAACGCCGCGCCGGCTTCGATCGCCTGCAACTGCTCGGGGTCGCCCACCAGCACCACCTTCGCGCCGGCATCGCGGGCATGGGACAGCACCCGCTCCATCTGGCGGGTGCCGATCATGCCCGCCTCGTCCACCACCAGCACGTCGTTGCGGGAAAGCTGGTCGCGGCCCTGCGCCCACGCATGTTCAAGGCTGGCGATGGTGCGGGACTGGATGCCCGATCCGCCCTCAAGGTTCTCGGCCGCGATCCCGGACAAGGCCGCGCCGCGCACCTGATAGCCCTCGCGCTCCCACGCCTCGCGCGCGACGCCCAGCATCGCCGACTTGCCGGTGCCGGCATAGCCGATGACCGACGCCACCCCCCGGCCCTCGGTGATATGGTCGAAGGCGTCGCGCTGCTCGCCCGACAGCACCAGGCCGCGCCCTTCCGCCGCCTCCAACGCGCCCGCGCGATGACGATCAGAGACACCATGCCCGCTACTGCGCGCAAGCTCGTCGCCTGCGCGCTCAAGCCGCGCCTCGGTCGCGATCATCTCGCGGGAGGTGAACCGCTCCTGGTCGCGTCCGTCTTTGCCCAGCGCCACAAGCTCGGGGCTGGCGCGCACCGCCGCCATCACCCGGTCGAACTGCTCCTTGCCGTCCGAATGGCGATGGACGAACATCGCCAGGTCGCGGGTGGTGAAGGTCGATTGCTGCCGCGTTATCCCGTCCAGCGCGATGCGCGGATCACCGATGATCTTGGTGCCATTCTCCCGCGCGATACGCCGGTGGTCATCAGCCCGCTCGGCATCCTCGCCGCGATCGAGGCGGCGCATTCCCGCCGGACCGATCTTGTGCTGCGGCTCCAGCGCAATGCCCTGGTCGGCATAGGAGCGATGATCGATCCGGCCCTCCAGCCCAAGCTCGGCCATGCGCTCGTTCACATGGGCGCCCCATGCCTCGCGCCACTCCTGCAAAAGCTCGGTGCCGTTCCAGTCCCGGACCTTCTTGCCGAACCCCTCTGGTCCGACTTCGCGCATCGTCATCATGACATGCGCGTGCGGCTTCGGGCTACCGTCGTCCGCCTTGTCCCAATGCACGTTGAGGTCTGCGACCATGCCGCGATCGACAAACTGCTTCTGCACGAAATCACGGGCGAGGCTCACGCCCTGCTGCTGATCCATCTCGCGCGGGATCGAGAACTCGACTTCACGGGCAAGCTGCGCGTCCTTGCGCTTCTCGCCTGCCTCCACCTCGTTCCAGAGCACGGTGCGGTCGTTTAAACGCTCCGGCGAGCCCTGCGGTAACATCACCTCGGAGTGGATGACTCCGGCCTTGTTCGAGAAGTCGTGGTGGCGGTTCAGCTTCTCATCGAACAGCCGCGATGCCGAACGATAGGCAGCGGACGCGACGGCGCTGGAGCCCTTGGCGCGGCTGATGACCTTGGCGCTGAAATGATAGATCGCCATCGCGACCACCATGATGCACTTCTTAGCGCATGTCGGCAACGACGTATAAGCGCGCACTCACCATCCGCTCCGCTCCAGGCTGATTGACTGACGTGCGTTTCCATTATGGGTTGCCTGCTCGTTCCTGCTTGCTAGGCTGCGGGGAACCTGACGCGGAAGGAGAGAGCACCATGCGTAAGGTGCGCGACTATGACGCGGAGCTGAAAGCACTGGAGAGCCGCGCCAAGGCGATCAAGGCGCGTCGCATCGAACAGCTCGGCCAGCTCGTCTCCGCCACCGGGGCCGATGCGCTCGACATGGAAACGCTCGCGGGCGCGCTGCTCGATGCCGTCGCCATGAAGGATGCGGCAGCGAAGGAGGCGTGGCGCGCGAAGGGCTCCGCTTTCTTTCAACGGCGCGGGCGCAAAGCTGGCCGGACCGCTGGCGGCAACGGCGACAGCGGGAACACGCAACCGGGCGCTGATCCAGCGCCTGGAGGCGGCGCGGCGTCGTAACGATACGCGGGACTGGGTCGTGCAACGCCGGACACGCACCCGCCACCTGATCGAGCTGGGCGGGCTCGTCCAGAAAGCCGGCCTGGTCGAGCTGATCGAGGACGATCGCGCGACGATCTACGGCGCGCTGCTGGAGCTGGTCGACCGTGCTCGCGGCGACGATGCCGACGACACGCTCGCACTGTGGAAGCGGCGCGGCAAACGCGCGTTCAACGCGGAAGCGGAGCAACCAAATCCGCTTGCTTCGGCGCTAGACGCTCACCTCGCTTCCAAACCGTCGGGACACAAACAAGGAGAACCCTGATGCGTCGATCGATGCCCTTCTTCACTGCCGCTTGCATGCTGGCGCTCACTGCGTGCGAGCGCTCACCCAATGAGGAGCCATCCTTTCCGCAGGCTGGCAATGTCGCCGCCGCTCCAGCCACCTCATCGAACACCGGTACCAGCGCTGAAGGGGACTGGTCCCCGCTTTATGCCCTCGCCGGACGCAGTCCGCTCGAGAGCGGCTTGCTCGATAGCAGCACCGTATCGGACGATCTCGCCCGGCTCCTCGGCGACAAGCTGGCTGTGCTGAAAACGAACCTGCAAACCGCCTCGCCGCTTGAGCGTCAGGGACAGCTGATCTTCGCCTCCGGCAACAAGCCCCATGAAGGCGGGTCGGACGCGGCATATATCCTGATCGATCCGGCCACCAAGGCGCTGGAAGTCGGCCTTTGGCAGCGTGGCGAACTCTCGACATACAAAACGCCGGGGTCGAGCATCGCGAAGCCCAAGGACATTCAGACCCTGATCGCGAACCATCGGTGACGCGCGTTCGACACAAAGCGCAATGTGAAGGAAGAACTGTCGTGAAGAAGATGCTGTGGGTGTTGCCGCTCTGCGTCGTGCTGGCCGCTTGTGGCCGTGCCCCCGCCGATACGCATGGCCTGGAGACCGGTGAGACGCTGCTGACCGTCACCGGAACGGGACGCACCGAATCCGCGCCCGATCAGGCGCTGTTCACCGCCGGCCTGTCGAGCGTGGCGGCTGACGCCAAGAGCGCTAGCGGGAAGAATGCTCAGGCCATGAGCCGGATCACAGCCGCGCTGGCCCGCCTGAACGTGCCCGCGCGCGATATCCAGACGCGCAGCCTGTCGGTCAATCGCGTGGATTATGGCCCCAACAAGGGCCGCTTCGAAGCGAGCAATACCCTCACCGTGCGGATGCGTGACACGGCGCGGGTCGGTGAGGCGATCGCCGCCGTCACCGATGCCGGCGCGAACATCGTGTCTGGCCCTGACCTCTCCGTTACCAATCCCGAGAAGGCGAACCTGAGCGGCTATGATGCTGCCTACAAGTCCGCCCGCGCCAAGGCCGAGGCTTATGCCAAGGCCGCTGGCCTGCGCATCGACCGAGTGCTCGCGATCCACGACGGCGGCCAGGGCGGCTACATGCCGCAAATGGCGGCAATGGATGCCCGCATGGTCGCGCCGCCGCCCGTGTCTGTGCAGGCGGAACAGGCGTCGGCTCCTGTAATGGCGGGGACCAATGCCGGAATGGTGACGGTGCGCGTCAACTTCGCGCTGGCCCCCAAATGAACACCTAGCCACCATACCGCGAGAAAGGATGAAGCCGTGACGCCCCTCCTCGACCTCGATGCGATCCGCCGGGAGGTTCGCGCGCTGGAGTTTGAGCGCGGCACGCCGGCTGATGTGGCGGAATGGCGCGAAGCCGATGCCCGCTGGCTGCGGCTGTTGGTCGCGCAGGCCGTCACCGACATGGCGCGCTACCCTGCCCGGCCGGAACGCCCCGTGCTGTTTCTGCTCGATGAGTTCGCCGCCCTCGTCCGACTGGAGCCGGTGGAGCGCGCGATGGGGCTGATGGCGGGCTATGGCCTCCAGCTCTGGTCGATCCTCCAGGACATGCACCAGCTCCGCGCGCTCTATGGCGAGCGCGCCGGCACCTTCCTGTCCAATGCCGGCGTGGTCCAGACGTTCGGCGTCAACGATCATACGACGGCCGATATGCTTTCGCGCACGATCGGCGACACGACACTGGAATATGCGACCCTCAGCACGTCGCGCGGCACGGGATGGGGCGACAATCGCGCCGGTCCTTCGGAAAGCGTCAGCACGCATGTCACGGCGCGACGTCTCGTAACCCCCGACGAAATCATGCGGATGCCGGCCGATACGCTCCTGCTGCTGCGCCAAGGCGAACGCCCGCTCTGGGCCGGCAAAGTCCGCTATTATGACCAGCGCGAGTTCGTCGGCCTGTTCGACCCGGCGTGACCGCACACCTCTGTTTAGGGAAGCGTCTCCCCTCTCCGCCGGCGGAACGCCCGAAGGCACACACCGCCGGTTTCGCCTGGCTTCTCCGGGAAGCCTGCGGCCGATAGGCCGCTTTGGTGACGGCGATAGCCGGCACGGATCAAAGGCGCATTGGCCGTAGGCCAATTCCGCATTGCCCTTCTCAGGTCCACGGTTTTGGGTGAGCCTTGTCGTTAAAAGATTCTGTTAAATAGGAATCGTTAAACAAGTTAAGTCGCTCAAAAAGCGAAATCTTGCTTTGTTTATCAACTGCTTGCCGGACAGCCCGGTGGGTGAAACCCCGTGATTCGGTGTGTGAAACCCCGATAGTTCGGTGGGTGATACCCCGATGCCAAGGTGGGTGAAACCCCGAGACTCTGGAGCCGAAAAGGGGCCTCCCGCGCCAGTTATCCACAGCCTGGCTGGTGACTCCGGCATCGCCCGAAGCATGTCAGGGTTCAGGCAGCATCGCTGGCCGGTGTGTGAAACCCCGATAGTTGGGCTTGCGGTGTGTGAAACCCCGATAGTCAGCGGCGGCCGGCAAGCCGGTCCATCTGTGCATCGACTTCCTCGGCCCGCTTGCGCTCGGCGTCGAAACGGGCGCGCCGCTCCTCCTCAGCGCGCATTCTCTCGGCGAGAGCCAGTGCCTCGGCCTCGCCGCGGAGCCTGAACAACACGGCCGGGCTTTTGTCCGTCGTCTCGGTCAGCTCCATCGCATAGTCGGGGAGCTGGTCGGCCTCGATCACCCGCCGAAGCATCCGGTTGAACTCCTTGGGCTGGGCATCGCTGCCGGTCTTGTCGCGAAGCACTTCTACCCGGCAAGTCCACCCACCGCGCTGCGTGCCGGCGTGCTTTCGCGCGATACGATAGAGCGCCCGCTCCAGCCCTCCGGAGAGCAGGAAATAGTCGGGGTGCATGGTGAGCAGCGACTTCTCGTTGACGATGCCCTCATAGACCCAATCCGAGAGGGTCAGCGTCATGCCGCGCGGCTGCTCCGTTTCGGCGTCGGTGTCGAAGGTCCAGCTGTCGAGCCAGTTGAAGCCAGCCTTCTGCCGGCGCTTCGTCGCGCGGATCGAAGTTGTGATCGAAGTCGTCTGGAGCCGGAGGAGCGCAGCTTGCAGCTCCTGATAGTCCCTGCCCCCTGTGCTGCGCTTGATCGCCCGCAGTAGGTCGTAGGGCGTGGTTGTCAGCGTGCGGGGCAGATCGTTCAGCCCCTGCTGCTTCATGCGGTTGAGCGTGGACGCGGCCCATATCAGGATATCGGCGTCCCAGATCGTGGCCATGCCGTAGTCGGGAATGGCTTGGACGCGCACCCAGGCCTCGCCATCCGGGCTGCGATACTCGATCGGCTTCAGCCGCTTGCGCTTCTGGAGCGAGAAGAACGGGCGCTCCATGACCTCCCGCTGGTCCTTGAGCGGAAGATCACCGAGCGCCGGAATGAACAGGTCGAACTCGGGATTGGGATCACGCCGCTTGCTCACGGCGCAAACCTGGTGTGTCCCCGCTGGACCAGATACTGGCGCAGCAACCGCTCGGTGATAACGGTAAGGGGCTCCCCGCCCTCCTCGACGCTGAGCTGGCGCAGTGTGCGGTGCATGTCTTCGGGAATGTGGATCAGCACCGGCTTCTTGCCGGGATGACTGCTGCGCCGGGCAGGTGCTCCCGGGGCCGACGTGTCCGCCGCACGCCGCGACCGACGCGGGACGGCAGGCTGCGGCGCGGGAGTTGCATCGGCAACGAGAGCCGGTGCCGGTGCCGGTGCCTGTGCTTGTGCCTCGGGCTCGTCATCGAAGATGCCGGCGAGCGCGGAAGTTTTCTTCGCCATCATCCAACCTCGCTTACTTGCTTAGTCGTAAAGCCGCTTAGTCGCTTAGCCTCATCATAGGCGGCGCGCAACTCGGCCGCCGCCTTGCTGTCCGGGTCCGTCTCGGCCGCCGTTCTGCCGAGCGGCGTGGCCTTGTAGAAATCCTTGCGGAAGTGGAGGCGGCTGTCGAACATCGTCACGCCCTTCGCTGCGAAGCCGGCATGGGCCTCCTGCCCCTCCCCGCCCTGATGCGGAACCTGCGTCAGTATAACGGCGAACGGCGTGCCTGCCTGCTGCACCTGCTTGACGGTCTGCAACACCGAATGGACGTCCAGCCCTCGCGGCGCGACAGGGATGATGACGAAATCCGCCTGCTCGGCTGCGAGCATGGCAATGTCCTTGGAGTTCGCCGGCGTGTCGATGATGATGAGGTCGATCTTGCCGCTGCTGCGCCCGCGCGAGACGTGGAGCGGCAGACCGGCAACGCTGCTGTCCTTCACCATCACGTCGTCGTCGTCGCGGCGTTCGGACCAGTAGAGCGCCGATCCCTGGCGATCGTCGGCATCGAGGATAACGACCGACGCCCCCTCCCGCGCCGCCTCAACGGCGAATCCGGTTGAGAGGGTGGTTTTGGATTGCCCGCCCTTTTGCGCGATGACGGCCCATACTTGCATAGCTGCTGCTCCTACTAAGCGGCTAAGCGACTTATGGAGCTTAGCCGCTTAGTCGTAAAGGGTCTTAGTCGCTTAGCCAGGTTTGTCTTCAGTTCCGTCGCCGACCGGATCGTGGCGCATCGGGCCGTGCCCCTGAACGGGGCACAAAGGCGCGCCCGCTGTCTCCAGCCATTTGCGCGCGGTCCTGACGGTATAGCCGCACGTCGAGCACTCGCATTTCAGCATCCGCGCCGCCTGCTTCCTGGGCCGAGTAGTCGCGCTGCCTGTATCGAGTCTGGCATGGGGAAGGGGACCGACCGCAGCGAGGATCGGTGCAATGGCGGAAAGGAAGGCGTCCCGGGGGTGGTGGCGCGCATTGGCCCGACCAGCCCCAGCCCGACTGAGACCCGTTTAAACGCTCTTCCGTGTCCGGCCGCGATCCCGACCGCCGCGTGGACCAGCTCGTGCGCGAGGATCGCGGCGATCTGCGCCGGCATCGCGTCGGGGGCGTGGGCGAGGTCAGGCCGGATGAATATCTCGAAGTGGCCGTCGCCGCTGCGCCGGTTGTCCCAGCACTCGCCGATCGCCTTGCCCTTGGCTCCCCTGCTGGTGAAGCCGATCGCCACCCGCACGCGGGAGGGAAGGGGGGCGTCCAGCGCCTCGAACAGCGGCGCCATGCCGGCCACCACCCGGTTCAGCCAGCTTTCGCGATTGTCCTGCTCCATCTCGTGCTCCCTTCAAATCGCCCACGGGGCGATGGCCTCAGCCATCGACCCTGCCTCGTGGCGAACAGCGGGGGGTGAGGGGGCAGCGAGAATCTGCCGGGGTGGTGCGGGCGCAGGCGTAGCCGAGCCACGGCCCGGCTGATTGCCGTTGCAGGGAGAGGGGGCAGCGCCCCACTTTCCCTGTCCTGACGGGAGCTTCGCCGGCATCGCCGGCGACCATCTGGCGGGGAAGCAACCCCCGCCTACGCGAGCGATCGTCACCCGGCAGGGACGAGACGCCGGTATGGCGGCTCGGTCGGAGCGCAAGCGGAGATAGAGCGCGGTCCCGCAGGGACGCGCCGCCATGCAACTATTCCCTAGCGCTTGGGTTTCTGCTAGGATCGGCCATGCCTACCGTTCTGCGCATCAACGGCCTGCGGGTCGTGATCTGGCCAAATGATCATCGGCCGGCGCACGTCCATGTGAAGGGCGCAGACGGGGAGGCGGTGTTCAACCTGCATTGCCCCGGCGGACCGCCGGAGCTGCGCGAGAGCTATGGGTTCAGGCTGGCCGACCTGAACCAAATCGCCGATGCCCTGGCGGCCGCAATCGCCGCCCTGTGCGCGGAATGGAGGACGATACATGGCGATTACTGAGCGCGATCTGGCGAAGGCGGAGAAGCGCATGGCGGCGCAGCGCGAGGCTGGTCATGCCGTATCGGCGCGCTATGACCGGCGGCGTTCGCGGGTGGTCGTGGCACTCAACACCGGCGTCGAACTGACCTTCCCGACCCAACTCGCGGAAGGGCTGGCGGATGCCTCGCCGGACAGCCTGGCCGAAATCGAGATCAGCCCCGCCGGACTCGGCCTGCACTGGCCCAGGCTCGACGCGGACCTCTACGTGCCCGCGCTCCTGCAGGGCGTGTTCGGATCGAAGCGATGGATGGCCCGCCAGCTCGGTGCCGAAGGAGGACGGTCACGCACCGCAGCCAAGATCGCCGCTTCACGCGAGAACGGCCGCAAGGGCGGGCGGCCTCGGAAACCGATGGCTGCTGGAGCCTAAAAGGGCGAAAAGTAGTTTGTCGCTTAGTAGCTTATTCGCTTAGTTGGTGTCGCAGATATTCTGGCATATTGCCGCAATTCCGAGCGATTGTGCGGCATCCCCGACATGGACACCGCGACCGACTTCACCGCGGCGATCAACGGCATAAACGGTTTGATCAGAACGCCGGGCACGGGATCGAGCCGCGCCGGCGATCCGCCGCAGGCCGTTCTCCTCATCGTCACGGACGGCATGCGCGACGAATATGTGCCGGCCAATCGCGAGCGCGCGATGGGCGCCATGCCGTCGCACCTGTGCGACATGGTGAAGGCGCGCAACGTGCGCATCGCCATGCTGAACACCAAATACCTGCCCGAGGCGGCGTCCGACGAATGGTCGATCGAGAACGTGCGCCAGCCGTATCTGGCGCCCGTCGACCGGATCACGCCCGCGTTGCAGAATTGCGCCTCGCCCGGGCTGTACCACCAGATCACCGTGGACGAGGACATCTCCTCGTCACTGTCCAACCTCTTCCAGAAGGTGATCCGCACGGCTCACCTCGAAAGGTAATCGCCATGGTCGATGGTCAACCGGAACGCAGTGCCGCAACGCTGGTCGTGCCCATGATGCAGGGGGACAATGTGCTGCGATCGCTGGTCGCCTTTGCCATCGCGCTGGCGGACGAGCAGAACGACGATCTCGCAGCCGCCATGCTGTCGCAGGCCCTGGACGTGATCCCGGATCGTGAGGAGGCTAGAAGCTCCGCCGCATGGCGAGCGTGATCGTGCGCGGGCGGGCGACATAGGTCTGGCCGATGCCGAAGCCGCTGGACGACACGCGCGCCGGTGCGCGCGCGTCGAACAGATTGTCCACGCCGATGCGGGTCGTCCAATCATGGCGACGGGTCGACAGATACAGGTCCGCGATCGCGCGTGCGGGTGTGCGTTCGGCATAGACGCTGTCGCGGTTGAAGGTCGAACGGCTCGCGCCGTTGCCGCTCACGCCGCCACCCAGGGTCCAGGCGCGGCCGGCCGATGCCTCCGCGAACGTCCAGTCGGCAAGCATGGCAAAAGTAACCGCAGGCGTGTTGGGCAGGCGATCGCCCGCATGGCCGATCCCCTCGCTGGTGCCGAGCAGCGTGTCGTCGGCGAGCCGCGCATCGACGACCGCGGTCGACAGCGCCACGCGCCAGTGCGGGGCGGTCCATGTCGCCTGTACCTCGCCGCCATGGATCCGCACGCTCGACAGATTGGTGTTGTAGACAAAGGCGCCATTGGCGCTGGTCGTGGCGAAGATCGTGTCGTTCCACGCGATCCGGTAAAGCGCCGCCTCCAGCCCGAGCCGACCGAGCAGCCGCGGCGCCTTTGCCCCCAGTTCCAGGCTCCACAGCCGGTCGGCGCGATAGCTGCGTTCCGCATCGGCGAGTTCGGGAGTGATGTTCACCCCGCCGGGACGGAACCCCTGTGCTGCGGTGGCATAGACCAGCACGTCGGCATCCGGCGTCCAGGCAAGCTGGGCCTTCAGGCTGCCCCCCGTTTCGGCAGAGCGGTGATCGCCCGGCTCGACGCCCGCGGTGCCGGTGATGATGTTGGGGATCGGGGTCGATCCGCGCGCATGGCGGATGTAGCGGTAGAGCCGGCCGCCCAGCGTCACCGTCAGCGTGGGCCGAATTTCGCGATACCCTTCCGCGAACACCGCCTGCTGGTCCAGCATGGTAGCAATGAGCCGCTGGCCGGTGATGTCGAGCGGGCGAACGGCGAGCCCGGTCGCGGCATCGGCGCGCACCGCATTACTTTCCACCCGGTCGCTACGATGTTCCACGAACACGCCGGCGGTCCAGCCCGAGGGCCCGTCGCCGGCATCGCGCAGCCGCAGCTCGCCGCTGGTGCTTTCCACCGACATCGGTTGGAACAACACTGCGGGCAGGCGCGCATCGACATAGGCGCCAAAGGCGGCTCGTGTGGCGGTGTCGCACCCGCCGGCGCCGATCGTGGCGGCGTACCGCAGGCATCCGGCGGTGGTGGGTCGCTGCGCAGCGACCACGCGCGTGAAGTCGAGTTGCTTGACGAGGCTCCAGTCGTAATGGGACGCGGTACCGACAACGCGCAGGCCGCCGGGGTTCCAGTGCACGGTGGCTGAGGCGAGCGAGAGTTGTTCGCGATTGGGCACGCGTACCGGCCGATCGGTGGATAGCGGCGGGGCGGCCGCATCCGCGCTGCCCGCGTCGCCGATCCGGTTGCGCTGGTGCAGCCAGGTCACGTCGAGGCGCAGGTCCTGCCGTGGTATCCAGGCGACCGCGACCCGCTCGCTTTCGCGCCGGCGATCGTCGGTATCGGCCCGGCCGAGCCGTACATTGTCGATGACGCCGCCCTCGCGCCGGCGACCGGCCACCACCCGCACCGCCAAAGTGTCCGCGACCAGCGGCGCGTTCAGGACACCGCTTGCCGCCCATCCCGGCTGACCGTGCGCGGTAACGCTGCCTTCCGCGGCGACCTCACCCGACAGGCGCGACGGATCGGCGCGGTTGAAAAGGGTGCGCAGCGTCCCGCCCATCGACCCCGCGCCATAAAGCGTGCCCTGCGGTCCCCGGAGCAGTTCGATCCGCTCGATATCGGTCAGGTCCACGTCTGGCGCGATCGCGCCGGCGTCGAAGGCGGTGCCCGATGGCCCGGCGACCGGGGTCTCGCCGAAATAGGTGCCGACCGTCACTTCCCCGGTACCGCTGACCCCGCGCAGCGTCAGCCGGCGCTGCAATGCAC
>NZ_JAKRNR010000029.1:0-36162 GCF_022346685.1 Sphingomonas sp. ACRSK
GCTCGAAGCCGGGAAGGCGGGGGGCGGCGGCAACGGCGGCAAGAAGGTCTGCAGCACCAGCGCGTAGTCCGCGCGATCGGGCTGGGCGAAGACCCGCGAGGTTGCGGTGTCGCGCGCATTCTGGAGCACGCGGGCAACCGGGATCCCGGGCGGATAGATGCCGCCGATCCCCGACGTCACGAAGATGTCCCCCGCAAGGAACGGCGCGTTCGCAATGTTTGCGGACCGCACGTCCACGAACCCGTCGCCACGGCCGCTGGCGATCGCGGGCAGCCCGTCGCGGGTACGACGAACGGGGATGACGCTGTCCGGGTCGGTCAGCAGAACCACGCGTGCGGTATTGGCGCTGGTCTCGACCACACGGCCCAGCAACCCTTCCGGCCCACGTACCGGCTGACCGGAGCGCACGCCTTGGCTGTAACCGGCGGCAAGCACGGCGTAGCGCCGCGTGCTCGATGCGCTCGAACTCACGAGCCGGGCCGTGGCCACGGCTTGGATCGGCAGTTCCCGCACCTCGAGAAGCCGTCGCAGCCGCGCATTCTCCCGCGCCAGCAGGCGTGCGCGCTGCACCAGCGTCTCGTCCTGCTTCAGCGTGGCGCGCAGCCGACGGTTCTCACTCGCCGTCCGGAAATGCTCCGCGACGGCCGCCGGGCCGCTCGCGAGGAAGTCGCGGACGTGGCGCAGCCCCAGCGAAACGGGTGCCGTCCCCTCGCGCACGACGCCGCGCGCGGCTGCGAACGCTGCGGGTTGGAACGTCGACAGCAGCAGCAGGGCAGCCGCGATCAGCGCCCCTGCCGCCGCCGCGACATAGCCCAGGAACAATCCATATTGCGCCCGGCGCGAAAAGCCCGGACGCCGGTCGCGTTGCGGCGCCATGGCCGGCAACCCCCCATCAGACGGCGAGCAGAACGCCCCGGTAGATCTCGTCCTCGAGCGCACGGCCGGTGCCCAGCGCCACGCAGGTCAGCGGATCTTCCGCAACCGAAACGGGCAGCCCGGTCTCGTCGCGCAGCACCTCGTCCAGCCCATGCAGCAGCGCGCCACCGCCGGTGAGCACGATGCCTTGGTCGACGATGTCGGCGGCCAGTTCGGGTGCGGTGTTCTCCAACGCGATGCGAACGCCCTCGACGATGGTGTTCACCGGCTCCGCCAGTGCCTCGGCGATCTGGCCCTGGTTGATCTGGATTTCCTTGGGCACGCCGTTCACGAGGTCACGACCCTTGATGTGGATCACCTTGCCGATGCCGTCCACGGGCGGCTTAGCGGTGCCGACTTCCTGCTTGATGCGCTCGGCCGTGGCCTCACCGATCAGCAGGTTGTGGTTGCGGCGGACGTAGCTGACGATCGCTTCGTCCATCTTGTCGCCGCCGACGCGGACCGAGGTGGAGTAGGCGAGGCCGCGCAGCGAGAGCACTGCGACTTCGGTGGTGCCGCCGCCGATGTCGACGACCATCGAGCCGATCGGCTCGGTCACGGGCATGTCGGCGCCGATTGCGGCCGCCATCGGCTCCTCGATCAGGAACACCTGGCTCGCGCCGGCATTGGAGGCAGCGTCGCGGATCGCGCGGCGCTCGACCGAGGTCGAGCCCGACGGCACGCAGATCACGATCTGCGGCCAGCGCACGAAGCGACGCTTGCCGTGCACCTTCTCGATGAAGTGCTTGATCATCTGCTCGGCGACATCGATGTCGGCGATCACGCCGTCGCGAAGCGGGCGAATCGCCTCGATCGAGCCCGGCGTCTTGCCCATCATCAGCTTGGCGTCGTCGCCGACCGCCTTCACCTTCTTGACGCCGTTGAGCGTTTCCACGGCCACCACCGACGGCTCGTTCAGCACGACACCGCGACCGCGCAGATAGACCACCGTGTTCGCGGTGCCGAGGTCGATCGCCATGTCGTGCGACATGAATTTGAAGAAGCGGGAGAAGAGCGCCATCAGTTGTTCCGTCTATCGCCGCGTCGCCCCCGTCGCGGCAGTTCGCACCTGTTCCGGACCCCATCGACTGGATCTCTCCGGCCGATTTACGTGGCGGATGCGGGTCGCGGGATGGCGCCGCTTGGGCTAGAGCGGCACCCATGTCAATACGACGCCTGCCCGAGCATCTCGTCAACCGCATCGCCGCCGGTGAAGTGGTGGAACGCCCCGCCAGCGCGCTGAAAGAACTGGTCGAAAATGCGATCGACGCAGGCGCTGCGCGGATCGCCGTCCGCATCGCGGGCGGAGGCATCGACCTCATCGAAGTGACCGACGACGGATGCGGCATGTCGCCGAGTGACATGGCCCTGGCGCTGGAGCGCCACGCGACCTCCAAGCTGCCCGACGAGCGCATCGAGGCGGTGGAGACGCTGGGCTTCCGCGGCGAGGCGCTGCCCTCGATCGCGAGCGTCGCCAGGCTCACGATGGAAAGCCGTCCGCGCGGCAGCGCCGGCTGGATGCGGACGGTCGACAACGGCCGGGTCGAGGCGGAAGGACCGGCGGCGATCCCGCCGGGCACGCGCATCCGCGTGGAGGGGCTGTTCGCGCGGGTGCCCGCCCGTCGCAAGTTCCTGCGCACGCCGCGCGCCGAGTTCGGCGCCTGCCTGGACGCGGTCCGCCGCCTGGCGATGGCGCGGCCCGACATCGCCTTCTCGCTGGAGCATGACGGCAGGCGCGCCCTGTCGGTTCAGGGCGGCGAGACCCAGCCCGAACGGGTGGCCGGGCTGGTCGACCGAGCGCTCGCCGAGAACAGCGTCGCGATCGACTATGTGCGCGAGGGGATGCGGCTGGGCGGCGTCGCGGGGCTCCCGACCTTCAACCGTGGAATCGCCGACCATCAATATCTGTTCGTCAACGGTCGGCCGGTGAAGGACCGGCTGCTCGCGGGCGCGGTCCGCGGTGCCTATGGCGAGATGCTGGCGCGCGATCGCCATGCGGTGGTGGCGCTGTTCCTGGACGTGCCGCCTGACCAGATCGACGTCAACGTCCACCCGGCTAAGACTGAGGTCCGCTTCCGCGACCCGGCGCTCGCACGCGGGCTGATCGTGGGCGGCTTGCGGCGTTCCCTGGACGCTGCCGGGCACCGCGTGGTCCAGCGCCCGCAGGCGGATGCGCTCGCGGCGTGGCAGCAGGAGCCGCTCGCGCCGGCGATGCCCGAGGGGGCACTGTTCGCAGCCGCGGCGGCGGCAGGGCAGGGGGCGACACCCTATGTACCGGTGCCGAGCTTTCACGAGCCGCGCACCAGCTTCTTCACGCCGCCTCCCCTCCAGGCGCGGGCGGAGGTTGCGGAGGCGCCCGTGCCGGCGACCGTGTCCCATCCGCTGGGGGTCGCCCGGGGGCAGGTGGCCAAGACCTACATCGTCGCGGAGGCGGAGGATGGATTGGTGCTGGTCGACCAGCATGCCGCGCACGAGCGGCTGGTCCTGGAACGCATGCGTCGCGCACTCGCGCAGGGCGGCGTCGCCGCGCAGGCGCTGCTGCTGCCTGAAGTGGTCGAACTCGACGAGCCTGCCTGTGACCGGCTGGAGGAGCGCAGCGCCGAACTCGCCGAATTCGGGCTGGAGCTGGAGCGCTTCGGTCCCCGCGCGATGCTGGTCCGCGCGACCCCGGCGATGCTGGGGAAGAGCGACATTGCCGGCTTGGTCACCGACCTCGCCGACGAGCTGGCCGCGCACGACACGGCGTTCAGCCTGAAGGAGCGGATCGACCATGTCGCCGCCACCATGGCCTGTCACGGATCGGTACGGGCAGGGCGGGTGCTGTCGGTCGCGGAAATGAACGCGCTGCTCCGCGAAATGGAGGTGACGCCGCATTCCGGCCAGTGCAACCACGGTCGACCGACGTGGGTAAAGCTGTCCATGACGGACGTGGAGAAGCTGTTCGGGAGAAAGTAGCCCCGGAAGGGCGGTTCAGAAGTGGCGATCGCAGAACTTCTTCTGCTCGGCAGGGTGGAGGCTATTCCATTGCCGCACGATGAAGTCGGCCGCTGCGAAGCATTGTCGGTAGAAGTCTCGTCCGTTTTCTTCCGCCGTTTGCGCGGAGGCGAGGCACAGACGCGCCGTCTCTTCGCGCGAGAAGATCGCCGAGACATAGGGACTAGGCACGCCCCTGCTGGGGAGCGCGACCAGCAGGTCCGATTTGAAGCGCTCGATGCCGGTCGCGTCTTTCGCCCACGATGGCACGGCGGCGATCTGCTTGGGTGCCGGGCGTGGCGCGTTCGGTTGCGCTACGGAAGCCGTAGGTGCTGGCTGTCGCTCTTGGGTCGCTCTGTCGGTCCAGGCTCTCAATGCGAGGGCGCCGAGGATCGGAAGGAACGACAAGCCGTAGGTCGGGATGGCGAGCAGAAGCGCGACGAATAGCAACATCCACACGGTTGACGGCCCCCTGTCGGCGAGCAGCCCTCCGTCGATGCACCCCCGCGTGCCGGATCAGCTGATTGCCACTTCCCGCTCCTAGCGCGAGAACCCTAACAATCGGTAGCCAACGCGCGCCTCCGGGGCACCGTGAGCCGTAGCAGCCCAGCGGAGCCCCGGATCGGAAACCAGCGCTATGCCGCAGCGCGCCGGCGTTCCGCCATTTCTGCGTTCAGCATCTCGGCGAGCAGGAAGGCGAGCTCCAGGCTCTGCCCGGCATTGAGGCGCGGATCGCAATAGGTGTGGTAGCGATCGGCAAGCGCCTGCTCGGTCACCGCGACCGCACCGCCGGTGCATTCGGTGACGTTCTGGCCGGTCATCTCCGCGTGAATGCCGCCGGCAAAGCTGCCCTCTGCGCGATGCACGGCAAAGAAGCCGCGCACCTCAGCGAGGATCCGGTCGAAGGGCCGCGTCTTGTAGCCGTTCGCCGCCTTGATGACGTTGCCGTGCATCGGGTCGCAGCTCCACACCACCGGATGGCCCTCGCGCTGGACCGCGCGGACCAGCGTCGGCAGGTGCTTCTCGATCTTGTCGTGGCCGTAACGGGTGATGAGCGTCATGCGCCCCGGCACCCGGCCCGGGTTGAGCACGTCGAGCAGGCGCAGCAGTGCATCCGGCTCCAGGCTCGGCCCGCACTTCATGCCGATCGGGTTGCGAATGCCGCGCAGATATTCGACGTGCGCCGACCCTTCAAAGCGGGTGCGGTCACCAATCCACAGGAAGTGGGCCGAGGTGTCGTACCAGTCGCCGGTCAGCGAATCCTGCCGGGTCAGCGCCTGCTCGTACGGAAGCAGCAGCGCCTCGTGGCTGGTGTAGAAGCTCGTCGCCTTCAGCTGCGGCACGCTGTCGGCGTCGATCCCGCAGGCGGACATGAAGTCCAACGCCTCGCTGATGCGATCGGCGATGTCGGCATATTTCTGCGCCAGCGGCCCGCGGCCCATGAAGTCGTGGGTCCAGCGGTGCACCTGGTGCAGGTTCGCGTAGCCGCCGGTCGCGAACGCGCGCAGCAGGTTGAGCGTCGCTGCCGACTGCGAATAGCCGCGGATCATGCGCTGCGGATCGGGAATGCGGGATTCCGGCGTGAAGGCGATGTCGTTGATGATGTCGCCGCGGTAGCTCGGCAACTCCACGCCATCCTGCGCCTCCAGCGGCGCGGACCGCGGCTTGGCGAACTGGCCCGCCATGCGGCCGAGCTTCACCGTCGGCAGCTTGGACGCAAAGGTCAGCACCACCGCCATCTGCAGCAGCACGCGGAAGGTGTCGCGGATGTTGTTGGCGCTGTGCTCGGCAAAGCTTTCCGCGCAATCGCCGCCCTGGAGCAGGAACGCGCGGCCGGCCGCAACTTCCGCCAGCTCCGCCGTCAGGTTGCGCGCCTCGCCCGCGAACACCAGCGGCGGGAAGCTCGCGAGCTGTGCGGTGGCGGCGTCAAGCGCGTCGGCGTCGGGATAGTCGGGCATCTGGCGGGCCTCGGCCCGTTTCCAGCTGTCGGGGGCCCAGTTCGCGGCCATGGCATTCTCCAGCGAGGGAGCCGGGATGAACCAGTCGGCGTGGTGCGCGATGCCGTTCGCGGCGATCTGGTTGACCACCTTGGCATTCGCGCGCTTGCCGTCTTCTTCCCAGCCTTGGACGGTGCTGCCAGGCGTGTCGTACCATGCGCCGAAGCCCGCGCGGGTCAGCGCGCGTTCTTCGCGGAAACGTCGGATCTTGGCACCGGCTAGCGTCGTCATGCGCCGACGTTACCCGAACAGGGTAAGGCTCTGCAACCCGCTTTGTGGCGCCATCCCTTGATCGGGGATGGCGCCCTTCAATCAGCGGCGGCCGTCCTCGCGCCGCTCCTGCTCCCGGTCGGAGGTCGTGCGCGGCGTCGCCTGCGCCCTGGGATTGGCCGAAACTGCCCGGTCGCCGCGCTGGTTGGCGGTCGGCTCCGTACGCCTCGGAGCCTCGGGCGCGGCTGCGGTGCGGGTCGGGGTCGGAGTGGTGCGCGCGGTATCGGTATCGCGGCTCCCGTGCTGGGTCTGGGCGGGGGCTTGCGTGCGGCCACTGCCTGTGGCGGTCGGCCGCGGCGAGCGCGCCGCCTGCTGCCTGGCCTCGTCACGCTGGTTGCGCGCCGTCCGGGCGACCTGTTCGGCCTCGCGGGTGCGGGTCGCGTCCGGCCTTTCCGACCTGCCATTGCGATCGACGACGCCGCGAACCTTGCCGCCTTCATAGGTATAGCCGCGGTCGTCGCGCTGGACGAAATAGGGGGCATCCTCGCCGTTGCGGAAATAGGCGACCTGCTTGCCGTCACGCGACGCGGTGCGGACGATCTGGCCGTTGCGCATCCACGCCCAGCCATCCCCGTGGCGAACGCGGGTGATGCCCGTGTCGGCCGCGATCGCTGCCGCCGTCGCCGCTGCGGCCGCCACCGCCGCGGCGTCTGCCGACGACGTGCTGCTGGTCACGGCCGGAACGGCTTCCACTTCGACATCCTCGATGGTCGCCTCGTCGACGACATCCTCGTCGACGGCATTCTCGTCGAGGACTCCGTCGTTGAGGGCCGCTTCGCTGTTCTCGGCGGCAGGCTCGCTGGGGCTGTTGCAGGCGCCCAGCGCCAGCAGCGCCGCGAGCGCGCCAGCGGAAGCGAGCGTCCGAGCGCGTCGAGGAGGGAAGCCAAAAGCCATACACGGTCCTTTCTTGCTGCCGCCGGCCGGGCCATGGCCCGATCGGAACGGCTGCTTGAATGATCCTGCGCCGCGGCCGGTTCCGTTTCGCCCCCGAAAGGATGTTGCTGCGCTGCCAGTCTACAGCGTCGGTTTCCAGTCCCAGCCCAGCGGATCGCCGTCCATCACCTCGATCTGTGCTGCCGAGAGTTCGTCGCGGATCGCGTCCGAGCGCGCGAAGTCCTTGTCGACGCGAGCCTGCTTGCGCTCCGCCAGCCGAGCCTCGACCGCTTCGGCGGTCAGCGTGGCCACGGCCGGCCGCACCCGCAGGGTGGTACGCTCCAGGTGCAGCAGGTCGAGGCCGAGCACCGCATCGAATTGCGCGAGGGCTGCCAGGCGGTCGGCGGGCGACAGCTTCTTGTCGGCCAGCAATTCATCGAGCACCGGCAGCGCACGCGGCGTGGCGAGGTCGTCGGACACCGCCTCGTCCAGCCGCGCGAGATAGGCTGCTGCCTTTTCCGCGTCGCCTTCCGCATTGCCCGCACGCGCCTTGAGCGCGGAGACCGTCATCACCAGTCGCTTCAGCCGGGTAAGCGCAGCGAGCAGGTTCTCGCCCGAGAACTCCAGCTCGGAACGATAATGGGCCGAAAGGCACATCAGCCGATAGGCGAGCGGGTGGACGCCCGCATCGATCAGCGTCTGCAGGGTGGTGAAGCCGCCCTTGGACTTGGACATCTTGCCCGATCGTTCGACCAGGAAGTTGTTGTGCATCCAGAAGCGCGCGCCGGTGAAATCCGGGTCCGCACCGGTGCAGCCGCAATAAGCCTGGTTCTGTGCGATCTCGTTGGGATGGTGGATCTCGCGATGGTCGATGCCGCCGGTGTGAATGTCGAACGGCTCGGGCCCGAGATACTTCAGGCTCATCACCGAGCATTCGAGATGCCAGCCCGGCGCGCCCTTACCCCAGGGCGAGTCCCATTCCATCTGGCGCTGCTCGCCCGGCGGCGACTTGCGCCAGATCGCGAAGTCCTGCGGGTGGCGCTTGCCGGCCACCGGATCGATGCGCCCCGCGGCCGCGTCGTCCTGGCCGCCGGCGAGGCGACCATAGTTCGGTACGCTGCTGCTGTCGAAATAGAGGCCGCTTTCGAGTTCGTAGCAGTGCTCCGGCGCGATCTTCTCGGCAAAGGCGATCATCTCGGCGATGTGGTCGGTCGCGACCGACCAGCGCGTGGGATCGGCGATGTTGAGATCGGCGAGGTTCTGCTTGAACGCGGCGGTGTAGTGGGCGGCGATGTCCCAGATGTTCTGCGCCTGGGCGCGAGCGGCGGCCTCCATCTTGTCGTCGCCGGCATCCGCATCCGACGTCAGGTGGCCGACGTCAGTGATGTTGATGACGTGGGTGAGGGAATAGCCCTTCCACTTGAGCACGCGCGCCAGCGTGTCGGTGAAGACGTAGGCGCGCAGGTTGCCGATGTGCGCATAATTGTAGACCGTCGGGCCGCAGGAATAGACCCGCACGCCGCGCTCGGGATCGGCAGGCGCGAAGCGCTCCAGCGAACGGGTCAGCGAATTGTAGAGCGTGAGCGGTGCGGTCGACATGCTGGGCGCATAGCTCTTGCGTGCGGCGCTGCCAACGCGCGTCCGAACGACTTTCGCGACGCTCGGCGGAACGGGCGCGCGCGCTGTCGGTTGGCAGCACAAGGCGATTTGCGAAACGCCGCGAAGCAGAAACAGCCCAGGAGCGATGCGATGAGCGATGAGGCGAGGGACGACGCGCCCGACATCCTTGCGAAAGACGCCGAGGTACGGCGCAGTGACACGCCCGGAGGCCAATCCTCGGTGAGCGGCGTCGCGGTCACGATCAACAAGCCCCGCCAGGAACTCTATGCCTATTGGCGCGACTTCTCGAACCTCGCCGGGGTCATGGAGAACGTCGAGTCGATCGAGGTCCTCGATCGCAACCGCTCCCACTGGAAGGTGAAGGGCCCGAACGGCCTCTACGAGTGGGACGCGATCGTCACCGAGGACGTCGAGGGCGAGCGCATCGCGTGGAAGTCGGCCGAGGGCGCCGATGTCGAGAACAGCGGCTGGGTGGCGTTCAGCGATGCG
This sequence comes from Sphingomonas sp. ACRSK, assembly GCF_022346685.1. Lineage (NCBI taxonomy): Bacteria > Pseudomonadati > Pseudomonadota > Alphaproteobacteria > Sphingomonadales > Sphingomonadaceae > Sphingomonas > Sphingomonas sp. ACRSK. Next base: position 9,138 of record NZ_JAKRNR010000029.1, read on the forward strand.
AACCCCGGGCGCGGAACGGTCGTGACCGCGGCCATCGCCTATGAGCCGCCGGGCGGTCTCATCGGCAAGGTGGTGGCCAAGCTCACCCAGAAGGAACCGCGCATCCAGGCGCGGCGGGACTTGCGGCGGCTGAAGCAGCTGCTGGAGACGGGCGAGATCGCGACGAGCTCGCCGCCCAATCCTGCGCCCAAGGCCTGATCCCCTCTTTTCTCAAGGAAAACCAGATGCGAGCGCTCACCTGGCACGGCAAGCACGACGTCCGCGTGGATACGGTTCCCGATCCCGAGATCCTCAACCCACGGGACGCGATCCTCAAGATCACCTCGACCGCGATCTGCGGATCCGACCTGCACCTTTACGACGGCTATATCCCGACCATGAAGGCGGGCGACATCCTGGGCCATGAGTTCATGGGCGAGGTGGTCGAGACCGGCCCCAAGTCCACGCTCAAGAAGGGCCAGCGGGTCGTCGTCCCCTTCGTGATTGCATGCGGCGAATGCTATTTCTGCGGCAAGCAGCAATATTCGGCCTGCGACAACTCGAACCCGGCCGACAACCAGGACATCGCCCCCAACCTCTGGGGCGCGGCACCCGCGGGGCTGTTCGGATACAGCCACATGACCGGCGGCTATCCCGGCGGCCAGGCGGAATATGTCCGCGTGCCCTTCTCCGACGTCGGCCCGATCGTGATCCCGGACGGGATCGAGGACGAAAAGGTGCTGTTCCTGTCGGACATCCTGCCCACCGGGTGGATGGCGGCGGAGAATTGTGACATCGAGCCCGGCGACACGGTCGCGGTCTGGGGCTGCGGTCCGGTCGGGCTGTTCGGCATCCAATCCGCATTCGTGCTGGGTGCGCATCGGGTGATCGCGATCGACCATTTCCCGCACCGTTTGGAACTGGCCAAGCAGATGGGCGCGGAGGTCATCAACTTCGAGCAGACCGACGTCTATGATGCGCTGATGACGATGACCGGCGGCATCGGGCCGGACGCGGTGATGGACGCGGTCGGGCTGGAGAGCCACGGGCTTTACCTCGACAACGTGGTCGATCAGATCAAGGCGTCGACCTTCCTGGGCACCGATCGGCCGCATGCACTGCGCCAGGCGATCATGGCCTGCCGCAAGGGTGGCCGGGTGTCGGTGCCGGGCGTCTACGGCGGCTTCGTCGACAAGTTCCCGTTCGGCGCGGTGATGGAGAAGGGACTGACGCTCAAGACGGGGCAGACGCACGTCCAGCGCTATCTCCCTGGGCTGCTCCAGGCGATCCTGGAGGAGAAGCTCGACACGACCTTCCTGATCTCGGACCGGATGAGCCTGGAGGAAGCCCCCAAGGGCTATGCCAAGTTCAAGAACGAGCAGAACGAATGCACCAAGGTGGTGCTGAAGCCGGACTGGGCGAAGGCCACGGCCTGAACGCCGGAGAGGAACTCGAAGCATGGCAGAAAAGCTTGCAGTGATTACCGGTGCCTCGACGGGCATCGGCTATGAGATCGCGAAGATTGCGGCAGGCGAGGGTTTCGACCTGATCCTGGTCGCCGACGAGCCCCAGATCGAAACGGCTGCGGCCACGCTGGTCGGGACTGGCGTGACGGTGGAAACGGTGCAGGCCGACCTCGCGACCTTCGAAGGCAACGACCAGTTGCTGGCGAAGATCGGCGAGCGGCCGGTGGACGTGCTCGTCGCCAACGCCGGACGCGGGCTGGGTCACGCCTTCGTCGAGCAGGACGTGGCGGCGTGGCGCAAGGTGATCGACACCAACGTCACCGGCACCACCTATCTGCTGCAGAAGATGCTGCAGCGGATGAAGGCGCGCGATGCCGGCCAGGTGCTGATCACCGGTTCGATCGCCGGGCTGATGCCGGGTGCCTACCAGGCGGTGTACAACGGCACCAAGGCGTATCTCGACAGCTTCGCCTATGCCTTGCGCAACGAGCTGAAGGACACGGGCGTGTCGATCACCGTGCTGATGCCGGGGCCGACGGAGACCGAGTTCTTCAAGCGCGCCAACATGATGGACACGCCGGTCGGCACCCAGGACAAGGACGATGCCGCGATGGTCGCGCGCACCGGCTGGGACGCGATGCAGAAGGGCACGCCGCATGTCGTCGCCGGGACCAAGAACAAGATCCAGGCGGCGGTCAGCCACGTCGTCCCGGACACCCTGCTGGCCCGCATGCACGAGAACATGGCCAAGCCAGACGGGGAATGATCGGCTCTTTGGGCTTCCGCCGCGGCGGGAGCCCAGGGTCGGCGCAACGTGTGCTGTGAGGGTGGGTGCCTCTTGGAGGTTGCCTAAGAAAGGGGGAGCGCGGCTCCCCCTTTTTGCGTCAGCCGGCCAGCGGGGTCGGTATCGCGGCCGGCGCGGCGCGCGGCTTTTCGCCAAGGGCTGCGCGGACCATCGTGTCCCAGATCTCGGCGGCGTCGGCGCTTCCCAGCGCGTTGCCTGCGGTCACCATCTCCTGGCTTGGTTCGCGCAGCGCGCGCAGGATCGCTGCGGCACGCGGCAATTCGTCCGCAAGCCGGTCGTTGACCTCGGCGCTGACGACCTCGTCCGGCTCGGCATCGCCGCGGCCGTTGGGGCTGAGCGCGTGCGCCACCAGCACGCGCGCGATGCGCTCGATCGGGGAGGTGGCGGCGATATGGGTCATGGGGCTCTCCTTTGGCCGATCGAACGCGCCTGCGCGCCGCTGCGTTCCGCCGGCGGCCGCGGTTGACAAGCGCGTCCCGGACGGCACGGGGTGCGCGCAATGAATTCCCCCCAAGCTCCTGCCCCGGCTGACCGGACGGCGAGTCCGGCGAAGCCTTCGCTCGGCCGGATCGCCCTTTTTGCGACCGGCGATTTCGCCTGCAATCTGTACTGGCAGAGCCTCAGCTTCTTTCTGCTGTTCTTCTACACCGATGCGCTGCGGCTCTCGCCTGCGGTGGCCGGCATCGTGCTGCTGATCGGATCGGTGTGGGACGGGATCGCGGACCTGCTGGTCGGCATTCACGCCGAGCGCTCCCGCCGCGACTATCGCTGGTTCCTGAGCGCGGGGGCGGTGCCGCTGGGGCTGGGGTTCGTGCTGCTGTACGTGGCGCCGCCGCTGGACGGCGCTGCCTTGGTGGTGACGGTGCTGGCGATGCACCTTCTGTTCCGGGCGCTCTATGCCTTTGTAAACATCCCCTATTCGGCGATGACCGCGCGGATCACGGGAGACAGCGGGCAGCGGGCGCTCATCTCCGGTCTGCGCATGCTCTTCGGCACGGCGGCTGCTCTGGTGGTGGCGCTGGGGACCGAACGGATTGCGGCGATCCGGCCGGGCGGCTTGGGAGGGACGGAGGGGTATCTGACGGCGGCGCTGCTGTTCGGGCTCGTCGGCGCGGCGCTGCTGGTCGTCGTCGGTCGCGGATCGCCCGCCGCCTATGGCCAGGGGCAGGCGCGCGTCTCCATCCTCGCCGCGATGCGGGTGCTCGCCCGCAATCGCGCGTTCGTGACGCTCAACCTGGCGATGGCAGCGGTCGGCATGGCCGCGACGGCGCTCACCCGGTCGGTACTCTATTATTTCAGCTACGTCGTGGGCGACAGCGCAGGCGGCCCGGCAGCGCTGGCGATGATGGGCTTTGCGGGCGCGCTCTTCGTGCCGATGTGGATGGCGCTGGGCGTGCGGACCGGGATGCGTGGACTCTGGTTCGCTTCCGCCGTGCTCGGGACCGCTGCGGTCGGTGCATTTGCGGGAGCCGGTGGGTCGGATGCCTGGACGGCGCAGCTGTTCCTGGTGGTGATGCAGGCGGCGCTGGTCGGCTTCAACCTCGTGTTCTGGGCCATGCTGCCGGACACGGTGGAATATGGCGAGCACCGCGCCGGGGTGCGGGTGGAGGCGCTGGGTTTCGGCGTGTCGGCGCTCGTTCAGAAATTCGCGCTGGGGTTGGCCGCCGCCCTGATGGGGCTCATCTACCAACTGGTCGGCTATCATCCCGGCGCCGTGCAGACGGCGGAGACGGTGACGGGCATCCGGTGGGTGATGCTGGCCATGCCCGCGCTGTGCTTCGGCGCTTCGGCCGTCGTGATGTGGGCGAACCCGCTCCGGCGCGGAGCCCATGCGAAGATCGTCGCGGATCTTGCTGCACGCTCGAAGGAGAGGTGAGGCACCGTGCCCTGCTGGCGCAGGAGCACGGTGCCGTTGGCGCGCCTCAGCCCTTGGTGAGGGTGAAGCCGCCTGAAACGCCTTCCGCTTCGGCGGAGGGCGCCACCCACAGGCGGAACAGCCCCGCCTCGACGGTCGGGCGGCCGTCGAGTCCCAGGAACTGGAGGTCGGCGCGGGTGAGGGTGAAGCGCACCTCCTGCGACTGGCCGGGTTCGAGCTTGATCTTGCGATAGCCCTTCAGCTCGCGGACCGGACGGGTGAGGCTGGCGGTCTGGTCGTGGATATAGAGCTGGACCACTTCCTCGGCGGTACGGGTGCCGCGGTTGGTGATCGTCGCCCGCACCGTCAGCGTGCCGTCCCAGGCAAGCGTGCCGCCGCCCAGGTCGAGGTCAGAATATTCGATCCGGCCATAGGTGAGCCCATGGCCGAACGGGAAGCGGGCTGCGTTGGACGCCTCGCGGTAGTGCGTCTTGTAGGGCTGGAGCGGCCCTGCCGGATTGGGGCGCCCCGTGCGCTTGTGCGCGTAGTAATAGGGCACCTGTCCCGGCACCTGCGGGAAGCTGACCGGCAGGCGCGCAGAAGGACCCTCGCGCCCGAACAGGATGTCGGCGGTCGCGGGGCCGCTTTCCGAACCCAGGAACCACGTCACCAGGATCGCCGGGGCGGCGAGCACTGCCCCTTCGAGGGCGAGCGCGCGGCCGTTCTTGAGCAGCACCACGATCGGCTTGCCGGTCTTGGCGACGGCCTCGGCCAGGGCCTGTTGCGCCGGCGGGATCACCACCAGGTTGCGCGACTGCGCCTCGCCCGACATGTCCTGGCTCTCACCGATCGCGAGTACGACGATGTCGGCGGCATTTGCGGCGGCAATCGCAGCCTCGATGCCGCCTGGCAGCGGCGCGGTCACCCCGGAGCCTGCGGTTGCCGTCACCAGCGAGGGATCCGCCATCGCCTGGCGCACGCCGGTCAGCAGGTCGACCGCCTCGGCATCGGAGCCATAGACGTTCCACGGGCCGATCAGGTCGTGCTTTCCTTGTGCGAACGGGCCGATCAGCGCGATCCGCTTGCCGGAACGGGGCAGGGGGAGCAGGTCGCCCTCGTTCTTCAAGAGCACGATCGAGCGGCGCGCAGCCTCCCGCGCCACGGCGAGGTTCCCGGCGCTTCGCACCCGCGCCTTTTCGCGGCGCGGGTCGATGCGACGGAACGGGTCGTCGAACAGGCCAAGACGCACCTTGAGCGCCAGCACGCGGCGGACCGCCTGGTCGAGCCGCGCCATCGGCACCTCGCCCGCGGCGACCAGCGACGGCAGGTGCTGCATGTAGAAGCCGCTCTGCATGCTCATGTCGACCCCCGCCAGGAAGGCGAGCTTCGTCGCCTCCCGGGCATCGGCGGCAAAGCCGTGGTCGATCAATTCCATGTCGCCGGTGTAGTCGGACACGACCAAGCCGTCGAAACCCCACTCCTTGCGCAACACGTCGTCCAGCAGCCAGGGATTGGCGGTTGCCGGGACGCCGGACAGTTCGTTGAACGAGGCCATGACCGTGCCGGAGCCTGCGTCGAAGGCGGCCTGGAAGGGCGGGAAGTAGATCTCGCGCAACGTGCGCTCGGAGACGTCGACCGCTCCGTAGTCGAGCCCGGCCTCCGCTGCGCCATAGGCGGCGAAATGCTTGGCGCACGACATCACGGAATCATTGGCCCACAAGGATTTCCCCTGGAAACCGCGCACGCGCGCCGTCGCCATGTCGCGGCCGAGCCGCACGTCTTCGCCGGAACCCTCGACTCCGCGGCCCCAGCGGGCGTCGCGGGCGACGTCGACCATCGGCGCGAAGGTCCAGTCGATGCCGGCGGCGGCCGCCTCGATCGCTGCGACCCGTGCCGCCTTCTCCACCAGCTCCGGCTCGAAGCTTGCCGCCTCGGCGAGCGGCACCGGGAAGACGGTGCGAAAGCCGTGGATGACGTCTGCCGCGAACAGCAGCGGAATCTTCAGGCGGGATTCGCGAACCGCCACGCGCTGCATCTGGCGCGCCATTTCGGCACCATTGCCGTTGAAGACGCCGCCCAGCCGCCCGGCCCGGGTCTGGGCGAGCTGGGCATCGAAGGTGCCGTTGGACGCCGCGGGATTGAGCGCGTTGGCCGCGCCGCCGGCCCAGGCCGCAGCCATCAGCGTCAGCTGCCCGGCCTTCTCCTCGACCGTCATCTTTCCGATCAGAGCCTCGACGGAAGCGGGGAGCCCCTGGCTCTCGTCCGCGACCGTCCGCAGCAGTGCATGCGCGGGACTCGCGCGCCAAGCGGTCAACGCAGCCGCTCCCATCACCATCGCACGCCTGGAAATGCGCAGGTCGTTCATCAGAAATCCTCCCGGAAAATGGCGTTCCAATGCGGCTGTGGCCCGGCTTGTTTCGCCTTCTTGCCCACCGCTTCAAATTGATGTAACCGGTTACACATACAGTGATCAGCGGCGCAACAGCAAGTCGTTGGCGGGACCGGAAGTGCCGGTCTGGGTTTTGGAAGGACGTCGGGAAGGGCAATGGCGCACGCCACCATCCGTGATGTGGCTCGGGAGGCGGACGTCTCCGTTGCCTCCGTTTCGCGCGTCCTCAACGGACACAGCAACGTCCGGCCGGCGGTGCGCGAGCGCGTGCAGGCCGTCGCGGCGGCGCTCGGCTACGTCCCGCACGCGGGGGCCCGTAACCTCAGCCTGGCCCGCACAAACGCCATCGGCGTCATGCTCCCGGATCTTCACGGCGAGTTCTTCTCCGAGACTGCGCGCGGCATCGACAGCGAGGCGTCGACGCGGGGGCTGCAACTGCTGCTCTCCAACGCGCATACGAACCCTGCGCGTGCGATCGAGACGCTGCGCACAATGCGCGGGCGCGTCGATGGCGTCATCATCATGGCGCCGGACCTCGATCCCGAGCAGTTGTTCGAGCATCTGCCGCCGAGCCTTCCCGCCGTGCTGATCAACTGCCCGGGGAATGTTGAGGGCCGCGCCGAACTGCGGGTGGACAATGTCGCCGGCGCCGAGGCGATGGTGGACCATCTAGTGTCCACGGGACGCCGCCGGATCGTCCACCTGTCGGGGCCGGAAGGGAACTCCGAGGCGCAGGCGCGTATCGCCGGCTATCGCGCGGCGATGGCGCGCCACGGGCTCGTGCCGCGGATCCTGCCCGGCGACTTCTTCGAGGAGGCGGGTACTGCCGCTGCGGAAGCGCTGCTCGGCGAACTCGATGGCCCGGAGGCACCCGACGCGCTGTTCGCGGCCAATGACATGATGGCGATCGGCGCGATGATGCGCCTTCGCCGCGCCGGGGTCGCCGTACCCGGGCGCATCGCAATTGCCGGCTTCGACGATGTGCCGCTCGCGCGGCTGATCTCGCCGGCTCTCACCACCATGCGCGTCGGCATCGCCGGAATCGGCGCGCGTGCGGTCGTCCGGCTGGCAGCACTGATCGCGGGAGGGTTCGACCATGCGGTCGAGCCGCGAACTCCCGAACTGATCGTGCGCGAAACCAGCGGGCCGGCCATCAACACAGAACAACCGGCAGGCAGGGAATAAGGGCAGAATCATGAGTAGGACCAAGGCTTTGCGGCTAGCGCTCGCGGGCGCGACGATGCTGGCGGCCAGCACGGCAGTGATCACGCCGGCAGCGGCGCAGGTCGGGCAGGCATCGCTGCGCGGCACCATCACCGCCCCCGCGGACAATCCCGTGGTGGAGGTCACCGTCGTAGAGGTCTCGACCGGCTTCCGGCGGACCGTGGTCGCAGGCGCGGACGGCAGCTACAACTTCGCGTCGCTGCGGGCGGGCACCTACCGGCTCGAGATCAAGCTGCAGAACGGCACCCGCAACTCCGACAACTTCACCCTCAACGTCGGTCAGAACGCAGGCCTCGACCTCGACCTGAGCGCCGACCAGGGTGCCGGGGCTCCGGCAGCCGAGCAGCCGCAGGATGGCGGCCAGGCGGCCGATACCGCGGATACCAGCGGTGACGTGATCGTGACGGGCAGCCGTCTGCGCTCGCTGACCGGCGGGCAGGTGGGCATCAACATCACCACCCGGCTGATCGAGCAGCTGCCGCAGAACAGCCGCAACTTCCTCGCCTTCGCCGATCTGGCGCCGGGCGTCCGCTTCATCGAGAGCTCGGACGGCTCCTCGCGCATCCAGGGCGGCGCACAGGGCAGCAACTCCGTTAACGTGTTCATCGACGGCGTCAGCCAGAAGGACTATGTCCTGCGTGGCGGCCTGACGGGCCAGGACTCGTCGCCGGGCAATCCGTTCCCGCAGCTCGCGATCGGCGAGTATCAGGTGATCTCCTCCAACTACAAGGCGGAGTTTGACCAGGTCGGATCGGTAGCGATCACCGCCACGACCAAGTCGGGTACCAACGAGTTCCACGGCGAAGGCTTCTTCGACTACACCGACGAGAGCCTGCGCGACCGTCGCCCGACCGAAATCTATCCGACCAAGATCGACAAGGTGAAGACGACCGACAAACAGTTCGGCGTCGCACTGGGCGGTCCGATCGTGAAGGACCTCGCGCACTTCTTCGTGAGCTACGAAGGCAAGCGGCGTGAAGTGCCGGTCGACGTTCTGCCTGCAAACGGCATCTCGGTCGACAGCCTGCCGGAGCAGTATCGCGACCAGTTCGGTACCTACAGCTCCACCTTCAAGCAGGATCTGTATTTCGGCAAGATCGACATCACGCCGACCGACAGCGATCTGCTTGAATTCACGGGCAAGTACCGAAACGAATCCGGCCTGCAGATCAGCAACGGCATCGCGGCCTATTCGACTGCGACGCTGAGCAAGGTCGAGGAAATCCGCGGCACCGCCCGTTGGCAGCATACTGCCGACAACTGGATCAACGACTTCCGCGTCGGCTACGAGGATGTGAGCTGGGCGCCCCGGCCGGCGACGGACGGCATCAGCCAGCAGTTCCGCCGTTCCGAGGTGAACGGTAGCTCGATCAACACCTACAACCTGTTCCGCATCGGTGCGGGCCTGAACTTCCAGGACAAGGGCCAGACCGGCTGGACCGTCCAGAACGACTTCACCTGGACCGGCTTCGACGGCCACACGATCAAGGCCGGCGTGAAGAGCAAGTGGGTCAAGCTCAATACGCTTGAGCAGAACCTCCTCAACCCGCTCTACAGCTACGACCTCAACCTTCCGGTGGCGGACGGCTTCAATGACGACATCCCGTACCAGCTTCAGTTCGGTGCGGTCGGTTCGCTCGGCGACCCGCGCATCCGTTCGAAGAACTGGCAGCTCGGCCTGTACCTTCAGGACGACTGGGACGTCACCGACCGGCTGACGCTGAACCTGGGCCTGCGCTGGGACTACGAGCGGACGCCGGCGTTCCTCAACTATGTCACCCCGGACGAGGATCTGAAGGCGATCTCGCCGGAGAACTACCCGAACCTCATCAACGCCGACTACGACATCAACGATTATATCTCGAACGGGAACAATCGTAAGGCGTTCAAGGGCGCCTGGCAGCCGCGCGTGGGCTTTACCTATCGCTTCGACGAGGCGGGTCGCTTCTCGGTGTTCGGCGGCTACGGCCGGTCGTACGACCGCAACCAGTTCGACTTCCTGCAGCAGGAGCTGGCCACCGGCCGCTTCCAGCGTCGCACCTTCCTGTTCCAGGGTGCCGACACGCAGAACCCGTGCCTGTCGACCAACCCGGTCTGCATCGCTTGGGATCCGGCATATCTGACGGAAGAAGGCCGTCAGCAGCTGGCGGCGCGCGGCACGGCGGGCGGGCGTGAGTTCCGCTTCATCAACAACGACCTGAAGGTTCCGTACTCGGATCAGTTCAGCCTCGGCCTGCGCGGCCGGTTCCAGCCGGTCGAGCTGGAAGTCGGCTACACCCGCATCGTCAGCAAGGACGGCTTCGTCTACCTGCAGGGCAATCGTCGCCCCGACGGCTCGTTCTTCGCACCGTCCCCGACCACGGGCGCGCCGCAGGGCCCGGGCAACTTCTCGCCGGCCGGCTACGGGTCGATCATCATCGGCGACAACGGGCTCGAGACGAAGGCGGACTCGGCATATTTCAAGCTGACCAAGGTCTACTCGGCTGAGTCGCCGTGGAGCCTGGATGCGACCTACACCTACACCGAGGCGGAGGATAACCGCCCGAACGGGGACCAGGCCGCATACTTCCTGCTCGATTTCCCGAGTGCGGCCGATTACCCGTTCGTTCGCTCCGGTGCGGTGCCGCGGCATCGCTTCGTGGTGGCGGGCAGCGTCGACCTGCCGATCGACATGTCGATCTCCGCGAAGTTCCAGATCGAATCGCCGACCTACCTGCGGGCGCTGGTCGATCGGGCGGATCCGTACGAGCGCGTGATCGTCGGTGCAGAGGCGCTCGGCTCGGGCGATCGTTGGGGCCGTCGTCAGCTCGACCTGGCGATCACCAAGTACGTGCCGCTGAACTTCCTCTATGATCAGGCGCGTCTTCGCTTCCGGCTCGACATCATCAACCTGATGAACGACCGCAACTATGTCGACTTCAACAACAGCCCGGACGACACGACGCGCACCCCTGGTTCGCCGAGCGTCTATCGGGAGCGTTCCACCTACAGCATCGGCGGGAACCCGCCGCGCACGGTGAAGCTCTCCGCGGGCTTCTCCTTCTAACTCTCCCTGCTCTGGCGGGCGGTGCTGTCGCGCCGCCCGCCAGTTTTGTTGTTCTGCGTTTGTGAAAGGTGTCCCATGCTCGACCGGCGACAGCTTCTTCTGGCCGGGGCGAGTGGTGCGACAGGCCTGCTGGCGGGCTGTGCGCAGACGGAGCGCCTGCTGAGCGCGGCGCTGGGGCCGCTTCCGACGCCCGTGCCCGAGGACGGCGTCGAACTGCCGAGGCTGGTTGCCGAAATCCAGCAGCGCACCTTCCGATATTTCTGGGAAACCACCGATCCGAAGACCGGTCTTGCGCCGGATCGCTGGCCGACCCCCTCGTTTGCGTCGATCGCGGCAGTAGGCTTTGCGCTGACCGCCTATCCGATCGGCGTCGTGCATGGCTGGGTGACGCGAGCCGCGGCGCGGACGCGCACGCTGGCGACGCTCGAATTCTTTGCCAACGCGCCGCAAGGACCGGGCGAAACCGGGTTCAGCGGCTACAAGGGCTTCTTCTACCACTTCCTAGGCGTGACCAGGGGGCATCGCTTCGCCCGAGCAGAGCTTTCGACCGTCGACACGGCGCTGCTGCTGGGCGGCATTCTCTTCGCTCAAAGCTGGTTCGACGGCGATCATCCCGACGAAGTGCGCATCCGCGCGCTCGCAGACCAAATCTATGCCGCGGTCGAGTGGAACTGGATCACCCCGCGGGCACCGTTCCTGTCGATGGGCTGGCACCCTGAGAGCGGGTTCATCCGCCACGACTGGGAAATCTACAACGAGGGCATGCTCCTCTATGTGCTGGCGCTGGGCTCCCCCACCCATGCGTTGCCGGCGGAGACCTGGGATGCATGGTCGCAACAGTTCGAACCCAGTTGGACAGGGCGCTTCGGCGGCGATCCCTATCTGCATTTCGCCCCCATGTTCGGGCACCAGTACAGCCACGTCTGGATCGACTTTCGCGGCATCCGCGACACCTACATGACGGGCAAGGACCTCGACTATTTCGAGAACAGTCGCCGGGCGACCTATGCGCAGCGGGCCTATGCTGCCGACAACCCCGCCGGCTGGACCGGGTATAGCGCGGACGTGTGGGGGCTGACCGCTTGCGACGGGCCGGGTGACTTCAAGGTGCGCCTCGACGGGCAGGAGCGGGAGTTCTTCAGCTATTCCGCCCGTGGTCCCGGCGACCGGGACGACGGTACGCTGGCGCCGACGGCCGCGCTGGGATCGATTGCCTTTGCGCCCGAGATCGTCGTGCCCGCGGTGGAGGCGATGCACGCCCGCTATGGCGCGGCCATCTATGGGAAGTACGGCTTCCTCGATGCGTTCAACCCGACGATGACCGCGCCGGACGTGGGACTGAAGCACGGCAAGGTCGTGCCCGGCGTCGGCTGGGTCGATGTCGACTATCTGGGCATCGACCAGGGGCCGATCGTCTGCATGATCGAGAATTGGCGTTCCGGCCTCATTTGGAAGACCATGCAGAAGAACCCGCACATCCGCCGCGGGCTTGAGCGGGCGGGCTTCACCGGCGGCTGGCTCGCCGCAGCCGGAGGGGCCGGCGCCTAGCTTGTTCTGGAGGCGCCGGCGGAGCGGCCTAGTTCTTGGTCGCGCCCACCTTGCTGTAGGGAACGAACTCGCTCAGGCCGATCGAGCCGGACGAGAAGCGGCTGGTCCGGCTCACCAGCTGGACGATGTCGATGCTGCACAGCTGCGACGTGAACGTCTTGGTGACGAGGATGTCGTCGTTGTCGAGGGTCGCGGCGCCGGAGGGACGATTGACGTACACGGTGCCGTTGTACATCCGATACAGGATCGCAGTCCGGTCGATGATCTCGGTCGATCGGATGTCTCGCAGGTTGATGCACTTGACGGGTTCTCCCGCCGTGCGCCCTTCGAGCGCCTTGGCGAGCTTGGCCTCGTAGCGGCTGTTGTCCTGGGGCGCGGCAGACGCGGTGCCACCGGCAAGCAGCGCGGCGGCGAGAAGAGCGAAACGGAGACGCATCGCGGATACCTTTCGTTGATTGCTACGCAAATGCCACAGCTGTGCTGAACGATCGATGAGCAAGATTGTCCCGCGGCTTCATCCGAGCTAGTTGAAACAAAATTACAGGCAGACGGCCAGCAGACGCCGCGCCTGCGAGGAGAGAGAGCCGATGCGTTTCATCGACCATGTCGTCGCGCAAGCCGACGACGCGCCAGCCGGCGGCCGGACGGGCCGCGTGTTCGATCCCAACAGCGGCCAAGTGCAGGCGGAGGTGCGGCTGGGGTCGCGGGCCGACCTCGACCGGGCGGTAGCCGCAGCCGAGGCGGCGCAGCCCGGCTGGGCCGCAACCAACCCGCAGCGCCGGGCTCGCGTCATGTTCCGCTTCAAGGAACTGGTCGAGGCGGAGATGGACAGCCTCGCACGGCTGCTGTCCTCCGAACATGGCAAGGTGCTGGCGGATTCGCGCGGCGACATCCAGCGCGGCCTCGAGGTGGTGGAGTTCGCCTGCGGCATCCCCCATGCGCTGAAGGGCGAGTATAGTCTGGGGGCAGGGCCGGGGATCGACGTATTCTCCATGCGCCAGCCGATCGGCATCGGTGCGGGCATCACCCCGTTCAACTTCCCCGCGATGATCCCGATGTGGATGTTCGGCATCGCGATCGCCTGCGGCAACGCCTTCATCCTCAAACCCAGCGAGCGCGATCCGAGCGTACCGGTGCGTCTGGCCGAACTGATGCTGGAGGCCGGCGCGCCGGAAGGCATTTTGCAGGTCGTGCACGGGGACAAGGAGATGGTGGATGCGATCCTCGACCACCCCGCCATTGCCGGCGTCAGCTTCGTCGGCAGTTCCGACATCGCGCATTACGTGTACCGCCGCGGGGCCGAGGCGGGAAAGCGGGTGCAGGCGATGGGCGGGGCCAAGAACCACGGCGTGGTGCTGCCCGATGCCGACCTCGACCAGGTGGTCGCCGACCTGGCGGGCGCGGCGTTCGGCTCGGCGGGCGAGCGCTGCATGGCGCTGCCGGTGGTGGTGCCGGTTGGCGATCGTACCGCGGAAGCGCTGCGGGAGAAGCTGATTCCGGCGATCGAGGCGCTTCGCGTCGGGGTCTCGACGGACCCGGAGGCGCATTACGGACCAGTGGTAACAGCCGAGCACCGCGCGCGGATCGAGGGCTGGATCCAGCGCGGCGTCGAAGAGGGTGCCGAACTCGTCGTCGACGGCCGCGGCTTCTCGCTGCAAGGCCACGAGCAGGGCTTCTTCATCGGCCCCTCGCTGTTCGACCGCGTAACGCCGGAAATGGCGAGCTATCGCGAGGAGATCTTCGGCCCGGTCCTCCAGATCGTCCGCGCGCCCGATTTCGAGACGGCCTTGAAGCTCCCCTCGAAGCATCAATACGGCAACGGGGTCGCGATCTTCACCCGGAACGGCCACGCCGCGCGCGAATTCGCCGCGCGGGTGAACGTCGGCATGGTGGGCATCAACGTGCCGATCCCGGTGCCGGTCGCCTATCACAGCTTCGGCGGTTGGAAGCGCTCGGGCTTCGGTGACTCCAACCAGCACGGCATGGAGGGCGTCCGCTTCTGGACGAAGGTGAAGACAGTCACCCAACGCTGGCCGGATGGGTCGGCGCTGCCGACCGGAAGCGAGGACGGCGGGCCCAGCCGCGTGCAGGACGCCTTCGTCATCCCGACGATGGGGTGATCTGCCCATCCAGCCGCAGGGCCGATCGGCCGGAACGACACAGACGAGTTGTACCCTGAACATGACAAACCAGTTCGACCTCACCGAGGACCAGCGCGAGATCCAGGATCTGGCGCGGCGGTTCACCGCCGATCGCATCACGCCGCATGCAGGCGAGTGGGACGAGAAGCACATCTTCCCGCGCGACACGATCAAGGCGGCCGCGGAACTCGGCTTCGCCGCCATCTATGTGTCGGAGGAGCAAGGAGGCATCGGCCTCGGCCGGCTGGAGGCGGCGCTGATCATGGAGGCGATGGCCTATGGCTGTCCCTCCACCAGCGCACTCATCTCCATCCACAACATGGCGTCATGGATGCTCGATCGATTCGGGTCGGACGCGCTCAAGGCCAAGTACCTGCCGGACCTCGTCACGATGGAGCGAATGGCGAGCTATTGCCTGACCGAGCCGTCGTCCGGCTCCGACGCGGCGGCGCTGCGAACGCGGGCCGTGCGCGACGGCGACGACTATGTGCTGACCGGCACCAAGCAGTTCATCTCCGGCGCGGGCGAGAACGACGTCTACCTCGTCATGGCGCGGACGGGGGAGGAGGGGCCGCGCGGCATCTCCTGCTTCGTGGTGGAAAAGGAGATGCCAGGCGTCTCCTTTGGCGCGCAGGAGCGCAAGCTCGGGTGGCACTCCCAGCCGACCGCGCAGGTGAACCTGGACGGCGTGCGCGTGCCGGCCGAGAACCTTGTAGGACAGGAGGGCGAGGGGTTCCGCTTCGCGATGATGGGGCTCGACGGGGGGCGACTGAACATCGGCGCCTGTTCGCTGGGGGGCGCGCAGCGCTGCCTGGACGAGGCGATCCGCTACACCCGCGATCGCAAGCAGTTCGGCCGGGCCCTTGCCGACTTCCAGAACACGCAGTTCACCCTCGCCGACATGGATACCGAGCTGCAGGCGGCCCGGGCGCTTCTCTATACCGCGGCAGCCAAGGTCACCGCCGAGGCGCCGGACAAGACGCGCTTTGCCGCGATGGCCAAACGCTTCGCCACGGACACGGGATCGTCCGTGGTCGATCGTGCGCTCCAGCTTCATGGCGGCTACGGCTATCTGATGGACTATCCGATCGAGCGTTTCTGGCGCGACCTGCGCGTCCATTCGATCCTGGAGGGGACGAACCAGGTGATGCGCATGATCGTGGGCCGGGAACTGGTGCGCGAATGAGTGGCGAGGTCCTGACGGCAGTAGAGGGCAAGGCCGGACGTATCCGGCTCAACCGGCCGCGGGCGCTCCACGCGCTGAACGAGGCGATGTGCGCCACCATGCTGGAGGCGATCGAAGCCTGGCGCGGGGACGCGGCCGTGGAGATCGTGCTGATCGACCATGCCGAGGGCCGCGGCTTCTGCGCAGGAGGCGACGTGCGGCGCGCCGCGGAGAGCGGCAAGGGCGACGGCGTCGAGGCGCGGGCGTTCTTCGCGACCGAATACCGGCTCAACCACCGGCTCTTCACCTATGCCAAGCCGGTCGTCGCCTTCATGGACGGCGTGGTGATGGGCGGCGGCGTCGGTATTTCGCAGCCGGCGCGCTTCCGGATCGCGACCGAGAACACGCTGTTCGCCATGCCCGAGACCGCAATCGGCCTGTTCCCCGACGTGGGCGGCGGCTGGTATCTGTCGCGCCTGCCGGGCCGGGTCGGGCAGTATCTCGCACTGACCGGCGCCCGCATCGGCGGTGCCGAATGCCACGCGCTGGGCCTCGCCACCCATTATATCCATGCCGAACGCCTGGAGACTGCCAAGGCGCGGCTGAGCGAGGCGCCGCAGGAAGCCGCTGGCATTCTCGACGCCCTCTCGGATGAGCCCCCGTCCGCGGCGATACTGGAGCATCGGGAGGCGATCGATCGCCTGTTCGCGTCGGATCGACTGGAGGACATCCTGGCGGCGTTGGAGGCGGATGGCGGCGACTGGGCAACCGAGCAACTGTCGGTGCTGCGCAGCCGATCGCCGCTGTCGATGAAGGTCGCGCTCAAGCTGCTGCTGGAAGGTGCGACCATGCCGACCTTCGAAGACGAGATGCGCCAGGAGTATGCGGTGGCTGCCCACATTGTGCAGCGCCCCGACTTTGCCGAAGGGGTGCGCGCGGTGCTGGTCGACAAGGACAACGCGCCCCGCTGGGACCCGGCGACGCCCGAGGGCGTGACCGACCACATGATCGACCGCATCTTCGCCCCCCTGGACGCGGAGAGCGAATGGAGCCCGGAGGGCTGAAGGAGACCTGCATTGGCTGAATATGAGACGATCCTGGTCGAGCAGCGCGAGGCGGTGACGCTGATCACGCTTAACCGGCCCAAGGCCCTCAACGCGCTCAATGCGCAGGTGCTCGCCGACCTGATCGCCGCGCTTGCCGCCTTCGATGCAGATGCCGCGCAGGGTTGCGCGGTCGTTACCGGCAGCGAGAAGGCGTTCGCCGCCGGCGCCGACATCAAGGAAATGGCGGAGATGGGCTTTGCCGACATGTACGGCACCAACCATTTCGCCGGGTACGAGCGCATCACCGCCACCCGCAAGCCGGTGATCGCGGCGGTCGCGGGCTATGCGCTGGGCGGCGGCTGCGAGCTGGCGATGATGTGCGACTTCATCCTTGCCGCCGACACCGCGAAGTTCGGCCAGCCCGAGATCAAGCTGGGCGTATCGCCGGGCATGGGCGGCTCGCAGCGGCTGGTGCGCGCCGTCGGCAAGGCCAAGGCGATGGAGATGTGCCTGACCGGCCGGATGATGGATGCCGAGGAGGCGGAGCGCGCCGGCCTCGTCAGCCGGATCGTACCCGCCGCCGATCTGGTCGAGGAAGCGATGAAGACCGCCGCCACCATCGCCGGCATGGCGCCGCTGGCGATCAAGGCGAACAAGGAGATGGTGAACGCCGCCTTCGAAACCGGGCTTGCCCAAGGCATCCAGTTCGAGCGCCGGCTGTTCCACGGGCTCTTCGCCACCGCGGACCAGAAGGAAGGCATGGCCGCCTTCGTCGAGAAGCGGCCGAGCAATTGGACGGGCCGCTGAGGCAGGCGGGGAGAGGGTAGCATATGGCACGGATCGGCTTCATCGGCCTGGGCAACATGGGCGGCGGCATGGCCGCGAACCTGGCGAAGGCAGGGCACGACGTCCGCGCCTTCGACCTTTCGCAAGAGGCGCTGGAGCGTGCCCGAAAGGCGGGGTGCCTGCCGGCGGAGCGCGCGCGGGCGGCTGCCGAGGGCGCCGAGGCGGTGGTGACGATGCTCCCGGCCGGGCAGCACGTCGCACAAGTCTATGAGGAAGCGGTGTTCGGCGTGGCCGCACCGGGGGCGGTTCTGATCGACAGCTCCACCATCGACGTCGCGACCGCGCGCCAGCTGGCCGAGGCGGCGACGGCCAAGGGGCTGCTCGCCGTCGATGCACCGGTCTCCGGCGGGATCGCCGGCGCGGCCGCCGGAACGCTGACCTTCATGGTCGGCGGAAGCGAGGAGGCGTTCGCGGCCGCCCAGCCGCTGTTGCAGGCGATGGGCAAGGCGGTGATCCATGCAGGCGGGGCGGGAGCCGGGCAGGCGGCCAAAGCCTGCAACAACATGCTGCTGGGCGCAACCATGATCGCCACCTGCGAGGCGTTCGTCCTGGCCGAGCGGCTGGGCCTCGACCCGCAGACCTTCTACGACATCAGCTCGGCGAGCTCCGGGCAGAGCTGGTCGATGACGACCTATTGCCCCGTGGCGGGCGTGGGTCCCGAGACGCCAGCGGATCACGACTATCAGGGCGGGTTCGCCGCAGCGCTGATGCTCAAGGACCTGCGGCTGGCGCTGGACGCGGCGAGCGGCGCCAACGTCGACACGCCGATGGGCGCCCGGGCGGCGGAGCTCTACGGCAGTTTCGTGGCGCAAGGCGGTGCCGCCACCGACTTTTCCGGCATCATCCGAATGCTCGGCCGGCAGGGCTGAGGGCAAGCGCCGCCAAGCAGTGCTTGGCCAGGCGGCTCGTTTTTTGACTTGGCTTCCCGGTCACTGGGCGACAGGAGCCGGTCTTCCAACACGGTGGATCGATGCGCCTTCTCTTTGCTCCCATCCTTGCCGGTGCGAACCTGCCGGATCGCCTGCTCGCCTGCCTGGGTGGGGTACTCGGGATCGCGCTCACCAGCGCGATCACCTTCTGGGCGCTCGGCGACGCGACGTCACTGCCGCTGCTCGTTGCGCCCATGGGCGCGGCGGCGGTGCTGGTGTTCGCGGTGCCGGCAAGCCCGCTCGCCCAGCCCTGGTCCGTCGTCGGCGGCAACATCGTCTCCGCGCTCGTCGGGGTGACGGCGGCGAAGTTGGTGCCGGTGCCGCACCTGGCGGCGGGGATCGCGGTCGGCGGCGCGATCCTGGCGATGTCGCTGCTGCGCTGCCTCCATCCGCCAGGGGGGGCCGCGGCACTAACCGCAGTGGTCGGCGGCCCCGTGGTGCTGTCGGCCGGCTATGGTTTCGCGTTCGTGCCGGTGGGCATCAATGCCGTGCTGCTGATGGTGGCGGGCGTCCTGTTCCACCGCTTTTCCGGCCACTCCTACCCGCACCGACCGGTGCCGGTCGCGCCACGTGCGCCCTTGCCCGTCGAAAGCGTCCCGCACCCGGAGGATCTGGACCGCGCGCTGGAGGACCTCGGCGAGACGTTCGACGTCAGCAAGGAAGATCTCGACCTGCTATTCCAGCGGGTGGAGCATCACGCGAACGAGAGGCGCGCGCGCAAGTGATCCTAGGCGCGCTCCGTGCTCCCGGGTTCGCTGATCAGTCGCGGCTGGCGGTCGTCGCGCCGACATGCTCCTGGCCGCGGGCCTTGGCGAGCTTCTCCTGCCGGTGCCGCTCGGCATAGCGGGCGCGGTCCTCGTCGCTACGCTGGTGGTAGCAGGCGGGGCAGCTGACGCCTTCCTCGAAAAGCGGTGATGCCTGGTCCGCGACGCTCACCGGCATGCGGCAGGCATGACACAAGGCATGGCTGCCTGGCGCCAGGCCGTGGCCGACCGCGACCCGCTGGTCGAAGACGAAACATTCGCCGTTCCAGCGGCTGTCCGTCTCCGGCACCGTCTCCAGATACTTCAGGATGCCGCCCTTGAGGTGGTAGACCTCGTCCACTCCTTCCGCCCGGAGCAGCGCCGTCGCCTTTTCACAGCGGATGCCACCGGTGCAGAACATCGCCACCTTGCTCTTACCCGCCAGCAGTTCGTCGCGGTGCTCGCGGAACCAGCGCGGGAAGTCGCGAAAGCTCTCCGTCTGCGGATCGACGGCCCCTTCGAAGGTGCCGACGGCCACCTCATAGGCGTTGCGCGTGTCGATCAGCACCACCTCCGGATCGGCGATCAGGTCGTTCCAATCCTCCGGGGCGACATAGGCGCCGACCTGGCCGACGGGATCGACCTCCGGCTCGCCCATGGTGACGATCTCCTGCTTCAGCCGCACCTTCATGCGGTGGAAGGGCATAGTTGCCGCACGCGACTCCTTGTGCTCCAGTTCCGCGCAGCCCGGCAGCGCGCGGATGGCGGCGAGCGCCCCGTCGATGGCCGCATCCGTGCCCGCGATCGTGCCGTTGATCCCCTCCGGCGCGAGCAGCAGCGTGCCTTTCACGCCGAGGCTGCAGCACGTCTGGGCGAGGGGGCCCCGCAACGCGGCCGGGTCGGCGAAGGAGGTAAAGCGGTACAGCGCGACGACGCGGATCGGCAACGGATCGGACACGGTGGTTCTCGGGAAGATGGGGATTGCCGCTGCTCTAGAGGATCGCGTCGTCGCCCGCCAGCAGCGCCACGACGCTTTTCGGCTGTTTCACGCACGCGCAACTTTCGTTCGCGAAAACCCGTGCTACACTCGGGCAAAATAGAACAGATGGAGAGGCCATTTGACCCCGGACTTCGACTTCGCGCTCGGCGAGATGGCCGACGCGATCCGTGAGACCACACGCCGCTTCTCTGCGGATCGGATCGCGCCCCTTGCCGCGCGGGTGGATGCGGAAGACTGGTTCCCGCGCGACCTGTGGCCTGAGATGGGTGCGCTCGGCCTGCACGGCATCACCGTGGAGGAAGAGTTCGGCGGGCTGGGCCTCGGCTATCTCGAGCATGTCGTCGCGGTCGAGGAAGTCAGCCGCGCCTCCGCCTCCGTCGGGCTGAGCTATGGCGCGCACTCCAACCTGTGCGTCAACCAGATCCGCCGCTGGGGCAATGCCGAGCAGAAGGCGAAGTATCTGCCCAAGCTGGTGTCCGGCGAGCATGTCGGCAGCCTGGCGATGTCGGAGGCGGGCGCCGGCTCCGACGTGGTGTCGATGAAGCTGCGCGCAGAGGCGGTCGACGGCGGATTTCGCCTGAACGGCACGAAGTTCTGGATCACCAACGCGGCCTATGCCGACACGCTGGTGGTCTATGCCAAGACCGGCGAGGGAAGCCGCGGCATCACCGCCTTCCTGATCGAGAAGGACATGACCGGCTTCTCGATCGGGCAAAAGATCGACAAGATGGGGATGCGCGGCAGCCCCACCGCGGAGCTGGTGTTCAACGACTGTTTCGTGCCCGAAGAGAATGTGATGGGGCCGCTGAACGGCGGCGTCGGCGTGCTGATGTCGGGCCTCGATTACGAGCGGGCGGTGCTTGCGGGCATCCAGCTCGGCATCATGCAGGCGTGCCTGGACGTGGTGATCCCCTTCGTACGCGAGCGGCGCCAGTTCGGCCGGCCGATCGGCGAGTTCCAGCTGATGCAGGCCAAGGTCGCCGACATGTACGTCGCACTCAATTCGGCCCGGGCGTATGTGTATGCGGTGGCGCGCAGCTGCGACGCGGGGCGGACGACGCGCTTCGACGCGGCCGGCGCGATCCTGCTGGCGAGCGAGAATGCGGTGAAGGTCGCACTGGAGGCGATCCAGGCGCTCGGTGGGGCGGGCTATACCAAGGACTGGCCAGTCGAGCGCTTCCTGCGCGACGCGAAGCTGCTGGATATCGGTGCGGGGACGAACGAGATCCGGCGGATGCTGATCGGACGCGAGCTGGTCGGCAACAACCCGCCGGTGGCACAGTGATCCTCCCCGGAACGGGGAGAGG
Source organism: Sphingomonas sp. ACRSK (assembly GCF_022346685.1). NCBI lineage: Bacteria > Pseudomonadati > Pseudomonadota > Alphaproteobacteria > Sphingomonadales > Sphingomonadaceae > Sphingomonas > Sphingomonas sp. ACRSK. The sequence goes on from NZ_JAKRNR010000029.1 coordinate 30,627, forward strand.
GACCGCCGGCGCAGCCGCTGGTCGAGGGGGCATGCCGCACCCGCCCCGCTTTCCGCACGCCCCCTCCACCAGCCTGCGGCTGGGTCCCCTCCCAGCGAACGGGGAGGAGCTGTCATGACCGCCCCCGTCCTCCCCACCAATGTCGCGCCGGATAGCGAGACCTTCAAAGCCAACGCCGCGCACAACCGCGCGCTCGCCGAGCGGCTGCGTGCCGACGTCGCTGCGGCCGCGCAAGGCGGCGGCGAACGCGCCCGCGAGCGCCACACCGCGCGCGGCAAGCTGCTGCCGCGGGAGCGCGTCGAGCGGCTGCTCGACCCGGGCTCGCCGTTTCTGGAGATCGGCCAGCTCGCTGCGCACGATCTCTACGGCGGCGAGGTGCCGGGCGCCGGGGTGATCGCCGGCATCGGCCGCGTCTCCGGCCGGCAGGTGATGATCGTCTGCAACGACGCGACCGTGAAGGGCGGGACCTATTACCCGCTCACCGTCAAGAAGCATCTGCGCGCGCAGGAGATCGCCGAGGCCAACCGGCTGCCGTGCATCTATCTGGTCGACAGCGGCGGCGCGAACCTGCCGCACCAGGCGGAGGTGTTTCCGGACCGCGATCACTTCGGCCGGATCTTCTTCAACCAGGCAAACATGTCGGCGCTCGGCATCCCGCAGATCGCCTGCGTGATGGGCAGCTGCACCGCCGGCGGCGCCTATGTGCCCGCCATGTCGGACGAGAGCGTGATCGTGCGCAACCAGGGCACGATCTTCCTCGCCGGCCCGCCGCTGGTGAAGGCGGCCACAGGGGAGGAGATCAGCGCCGAGGAGCTCGGCGGGGCGGAGACCCACGGCCGCACTTCCGGCGTGGTCGACCACGTCGCCGAGAACGACGAGCATGCGCTGACGATCGTGCGCGACATTGTCTCGACGCTGCCGCCGCCGGCGCAAGCGAGCGTCAATCGGCAGCCGCCGCGCCCGCCCAGGCACGACCCGCAGGAGCTCTACGGCATCGTGCCGCAGGACGTGCGCGCGCCCTATGACGTGCACGAGGTGATCGCCCGGCTGGTCGACGGCAGCGAGTTCCACGCGTTCAAGCCGCTCTACGGCAGCAGCCTGGTGTGCGGCTTTGCGCATATCTGGGGCCAGCCGGTCGCGATCCTCGCCAACAACGGCGTGCTGTTCAGCGACAGCGCGGTGAAGGGCGCGCACTTCATCGAGCTTGCCTGCCAGCGCCGCGTGCCGCTGCTGTTCCTCCAGAACATCTCGGGCTTCATGGTCGGTGGGAAATATGAGGCGGAAGGAATCGCCAAGCACGGCGCCAAGCTGGTGACCGCGGTCGCCACCGCCACGGTGCCCAAGATCACGGTGCTGATCGGCGGCAGCTTTGGGGCCGGCAACTACGGCATGTGCGGGCGCGCCTATAGCCCACGGTTCCTGTTCAGCTGGCCCAATAGCCGGATCAGCGTGATGGGCGGGGAACAGGCGGCAAGCGTGCTCGCCACGGTCCACCGCGATGCTGCCACTTGGTCGTCGGAGGAGGCGGAGGCGTTCAAGACGCCGATCCGTCAGAAGTATGAGGACGAGGGCAACCCCTGGCACGCAACCGCGCGGCTGTGGGACGACGGCATCATCGATCCGGTGCAGACCCGCGACGTGCTGGGGCTCGCGCTGGCGGCAACGCTGGAAGCGCCGATCCCGGAGACGCCGAGGTTCGGCGTGTTCCGGATGTGAGGGGCGTGGTCGGATCGGTTCCTCCCCGGAACGGGGAGGGGGACCAGCCGCAGGCTGGTGGAGGGGGAGCGCCGCGTACGCTTCGGCCGGAGGTCGCGCGAGCGCGCTCGTTGCGTCGGCAGATGACGCCCCCTGAGGTGCTGCTGTGGCAGCAACTCAGGGGTCGCCAGCTCGCGGTGCGCTTTCGCCGTCAGCATCCTGTAGGCCCATATGTTACCGACTTCTTCTGCGCGTCTGCGTCTTTGGCGGTAGAAGTTGATGGCGCCGCGCACGACTACGGAGACAGACCGGCGCGAGATGCGGAGCGCGACCGCTTCCTCAGCGACAACGGTATCGATGTGCTGCGCCTCTGTGCCTCCGACGTACTGCGCGACATTGGTTCGGTGCTCGCCGCCATCGCGGCGCGCGTGGCCCGCCCCCTCCACCAGCCTGCGGCTGGTCCCCCTCCCCGTGCCGGGGAGGAGAAGGAGTTTTGATGATTCAGTCTCTTCTCATCGCCAATCGGGGCGAGATCGCGTGCCGGATCATCGGCACGGCGCGGCGGATGGGGATCCGGACTGTCGCCGTCTATTCGGAGGCCGACGCCGACGCTCGGCATGTGCGGCTGGCGGATGCGGCGGTGGCGATCGGGCCGGCGCCGGCGCGCGAGAGCTATTTGGTGGGCGAGCGCATCCTTGCCGCCGCGCGCGAGAGCGGTGCCGAGGCGATCCATCCCGGCTACGGCTTCCTCTCCGAAAATGCCAACTTCGCCGAGGCGGTGGTTGCCGCCGGGCTGGTGTGGGTGGGGCCCGCCCCGGCGAGCATCCGCGCGATGGGCCTGAAGGACGCAGCCAAACAGCGGATGATCGACGCGGGCGTGCCGGTGACGCCGGGTTATCTGGGCGAGGACCAGAGCGCCGAACGGCTCGCGGCCGAGGCGCAGGCGATCGGCTATCCGGTGCTCATCAAGGCGGTCGCCGGTGGCGGCGGCAAGGGGATGCGGCGCGTCGACGACGCGGCGCAATTTGCCGAGCTGCTCCAGTCCTGCCAGCGCGAGGCGGCATCGGCATTCGGGGACGATCGCGTGCTGATCGAGAAGTACATCCTCTCCCCGCGCCATATCGAGGTGCAAGTGTTCGGCGATCGCCACGGCAAGGTCGTCCACCTGTTCGAGCGCGACTGTTCGCTCCAGCGCCGCCATCAGAAGGTGATCGAGGAAGCGCCGGCGCCCGGCATGGACGCCGACACGCGCGAGGCGATCTGTGCCGCCGCCGTGCGCGCGGCCAAGGCGGTCGACTATGTCGGAGCGGGGACCATCGAGTTCATCGCCGACGGATCGGACGGGCTACGCGCCGACCGCATCTGGTTCATGGAAATGAACACGCGGCTGCAGGTCGAGCATCCGGTGACGGAGGCGATCACCGGCGTCGACCTGGTCGAATGGCAGCTGCGGGTCGCGAGCGGCGAGCCGCTTCCGCTGCGCCAGGACCAGCTGGCGATCGACGGCTGGGCGATGGAGGCACGGCTCTATGCCGAGGATCCGGCGACCGGCTTCCTGCCGTCCACCGGCCCACTCGACGTGCTGCGGCTGCCGAGCCCGGATGCTGGCCTGCTCGACCTGCGCTACGACATGGGCGTGGAGGCGAGGGACCGTGTCTCCGACCAGTATGACCCGATGCTCGGCAAGCTGATCGCGCGGGGGCAGAGCCGCGATGCCGCCGCAGAGGCGCTCGCCACCGCGTGCCGGCTGGCGCAGGTCTGGCCGGTACGCACCAACCTGGGCTTCGCCGCGCGTTGCCTTAGCCATCCGGAGTTCCGCTCCGGCGCGGTCGATACCGGCTTCATCGAGCGGCATCTGGCCGAGTTGACCGAGCCGGCGCTGCCGCTCGACGCCATGGCGCGCTGGGCCGCGGAGGAGCTGGCGGAGCCGCAAGGCGAGGGGCCATGGGAGCGGGGCAGCGGCTTCCGCCTAAACGCGGCGCCGCGGCGCGAAGTCGCTTTGGTCGACGATCGCGGCGGGCGCTACGTGGTCGACCTGGCAACGCCGCCGGCGCAAGCGTTCGGCGGCTTCGACAGCGGCGAAGGCCCGGTAGTGCAGCACGACGGCGAACTGCGCCGCTTCCGTCGCTGCCGTGCCGAGGGTGCGGCGGGTGGCGGCGCTGCCGACGGCAGCCTGCTGGCGCCGATGCCGGGCCGCGTCACCGCGGTCGACGTGGCGGCGGGGCAGGCGGTCGCCAAGGGGCAACGGCTGCTGACGCTGGAGGCGATGAAGATGGAGCACGGGCTGGTCGCGCCCTTCGACGGTACGGTGGCCGAGCTACCCGCGGCGGCGGGCGCACAGGTTCGCGAGGGATCGTTGCTCGTGCGAGTCGAGCGGGAGGAAGGCTGATGGCGGGACGCTTCTACGACCAGTGGCAGGTGGGCGACCGCCTGGTCCACGACATCCGCCGCACCGTGACCGAGACCGACAACCTGCTGTTCTCGACCATGACCCACAATCCGCAGCCACTGCACCTCGATGCCGAGGCGGCGCGCGCGTCGGAGTTCGGCCAGATCCTCGTCAACGGCACCTTCACCTTCGCGCTGATGGTGGGTCTCTCGGTCGGCGATACGACGCTCGGCACGCTGGTGGCGAACCTGGGCTACGACAAGCTGGTCCATCCGCAGCCGGTGTGCCTGGGCGACACGCTGCGCGCCGAGACCGAAGTGGTGGAGCTGCGCGACAGCCGCTCGCGGCCCGATGCCGGGATCGTTACCTTCCGCCACCAGCTGTTCAATCAGCGCGACGTGGTCGTGTGCGACTGCCTGCGTACCGCGCTGCTGCGGCGGAGCGCGGCATGAGGCTGCGGTCGCTGCTGTTCGTGCCTGCCGACCGGCCCGAACGCTTCACCAAGGCGGCAGCGAGCGGCGCGGATGCGATCATCCTCGACCTGGAGGACTCGGTGCATCCGGACGCCAAGGATGCGGCGGCGCGAGAGGTGGCGACGTTCCTGGGACAGCCGACGGACGGTGTCCTGCGGCTGGTGCGGATCAATCCGTTGGATTCCGGACGCCTGGATGCCGACCTTGCCGCCGCGCGACGTGCCGACGGCATCGTGCTGCCCAAGGCGGAGGGCTCGGCGAGCATCCGCCGGCTCGTGGATCGGCTTGGAGGCGAAGGTCCCCCGGTTCTTCCGATCGCGACGGAGACACCTGCCGCGATCTTCGCGCTCGGCAGCTATTCGGAAGTCGCGGACCACCTGCTCGGGATCAGCTGGGGTGCGGAGGACCTGCCGGCAGCGATCGGCGCTGCCACCTCCCGGGAGGAGGACGGGCGCTACACCCCTCCCTATGAGATGGTACGCGCGCTCGCCTTGTTCGGCGCACACGCGGCCGGCGTGGCGGCGATCGACACCGTCTATCCGGCGCTGGCCGATCAAGACGGGCTGGTGCGCTATGCGGCGCGCGCGGTGCGGGATGGCTTTACGGGCATGCTCGCGCTCCACCCCGCGCAGGTACCCGTCATCAACGCCGCCTTCACGCCTACTCCGGATCAGCTTGAGGAGGCGCGGGCGGTGATCGCCGCCTTCGCCGCTGCGCCGGGGGCAGGGGTGCTGCGCTACGAGGGACGCATGCTCGACGCGCCACACCTGAAGCAGGCGCAGCGCCTGCTCGCCCGAGCTTAGGCTCCGACCTCCGGCACCAGCTGTACCCCCAACGACGCTAGCGCGTCCCAATAGCCGGGGTAGGTTTTCCCAACGCATCCCGGATCGAGGATACGGATCCCGCCGATCTTCAGGCCCGCCAGGGAGAAGGCCATCGCGATGCGGTGATCGGCGTAGGTCTCGATCGCGGTCGGCAG